>JBEBXO010000041.1:0-21867 GCA_040391585.1 Paenimyroides ummariense
AGCAATGCAATCGAAGAAATGATTTTATTTTATACAACCAAGCAAAAAAAGTAATGAAGAAAATTTTGTTATTGTCTGACACCCACAGTTACATCGACGATCGAATTTTGCATTATGCAGAACAGGCAGATGAAGTATGGCATGCGGGCGATATTGGCGATTTAAAAGTGACCGATGCTCTTAAAAAAATAAAACCTTTACAGGCTGTTTACGGAAATATTGATGATGCCGAAGCACGAAAAGAATTTCCGTTAGATGCTGTTTTTATGTGCGAAAACAAAAAGGTTTGGATTACGCACATTGGCGGTTATCCCGGGAAATATCCCGCAAGAATTAAAGAAGGTTTTGCATTGTACAAACCCGATATTTTCATTTGCGGACATTCGCATATCTTAAAAGTTCAGTTCGATAAACAGTTTAATTGTTTAGATTTAAATCCTGGTGCAGCAGGTATTTACGGTTTTCATCAAGTTCGAACAATGCTTCGGTTTGAAATAGATAAAGATAAAATTGAAAATTTAGAAGTTATAGAATTAGGTAAACGATAACGTATGATAGTATATAACGCAAAAGACTGGTTGGGGTTTATTTTTAAGATTCATAAATCTGATACTGTTCGTAAATTATGGCCTTCCATTCTTTTCATGGGTTTGTTGTCTTGGTTGGTAGCTTATTTGGAACTCGATTATTTTAACCTTTCACAAAATTCAGCCTTAAAAAACACCTCGATATTGCATACGGTAATCGGTTTTGTGTTGTCGTTATTATTGGTTTTTCGAACAAATACAGCTTATGATCGTTGGTGGGAAGGTCGAAAAATGTGGGGAAAACTGGTAAACGATTCTCGCAACCTTGCAATAAAACTAAATGCATTAATACCGGAAGAAGATAAAGTTACGCGCATATATTTTAGCAATAAAATTAAACTGTTTGCAAAGGTTTTACACACACATTTAACAAGCGAATCAACAAAATATATGCTTGATGAAGAAGAGCATCCGGAATACGATGAATCTTTAAAAGCACAGCATCCGCCAACTAAAGTTGTTGGTAAAATGTATGTAGCTTTGCAAAAACTGGAAAAAGACAAAGTTATTTCTCCGCAGGACAAACTAATTTTAGATCAAAATTTAAACGGTTTGTTAGATGTCGCCGGTGCCTGTGAACGTATCAAAAATACACCGATTCCTATTGCGTACGCCGTTTTTATAAAGAAATTTATTTTTGTTTACGTGCTTACGCTGCCAATTGGTTATGTGTTTACAACAGGTTATTTTATTGTGCCGCTGGTAATGATTATTTTTTATGTTTTGTTGAGTATTGAATTGATTGCCGAAGAAATAGAAGATCCTTTTAACGGCGGAACCGATGATTTGCCTACTGCAAAAATTGCCGAAAACATTGGTAAATATGTTTCAAACGTTTTAAAGGATAATAATTAATAGTATCTTTAACCTGTTTGGTGTAATTCAAAATAAATAAAAAATTAACCACATAGGAGACGCATAGAATTATCACTAATTGGTAAAGATGTGATAGAAAATAATATTATTTTTCACATAGTTTGCTATGCGAAAAGTAAAACATCTATCATAATCTTTAAAAACATAAGAAAAATCTATGTTCCTATGTGGTGGAAATAATTACACCCAACGGGTTAATAGTATCTTTAAATTAAAAAAGAAATGCAGAACGTTTTAGATTTTATAAATAAATTACAGCAGAACAATAACCGTGAATGGTTTACCGAAAATAAAAAGAGTTTTGAAGCAGCTAAAGAAACCGCAAGTAATCTTTTTAACGCTGTTTATAACGAACTAAAGTTAACAGATAGTTTAGATGCTTTGAAAATCTATAGAATTTATCGAGATGTTCGATTTTCTGCCGATAAAACACCGTACAAAAATCATTTTTCTATGTATATGGGCAGATTGCAACCCGAATTTCGTGGGGGATATTACCTTCACATAGAACCTGGAAATTCTTTTATTGGCATTGGTTTTTTCGATCCGAATAAAGATGATTTGTTGCGTATTCGTAAAGAAATTGAATTGGATGATGAATTGGAAACCATATTAAATGCTAAAGAGATAAAAGCTGCGTTTGGAACTTTACAAGGCGATGAAGTTAAAACCGCGCCAAAAGGTTTTGATAAAACTCACGAACGAATTGCCTTATTAAAGAAAAAACAGTTTTTACTGATGCATAAATTTACCGACAAAGAAGTTTTAAGTCCTGAATTTTATAAAGAAGCTGCAAATGTTTTCAAAGCATCGAGACCTTTTGTAGATTACATGACCGATGTGTTACTGACAAATTTAAATGGTGAGAGGGAATAAAATTAGGGAGCCAAGGTTATAAGTTTGAATACTAATTGGTTCACATAAAAAAATCGTACTTCACAGTACGATTTTATTTTTTTGTAAATAACTCATCAATCTTTTTAGCTAATTCTTCGCCTCTTAAATCTTTTGCTATAATTGTTCCTTTTTTATCTAATATAAATATTTTAGGAATAGATGTTATTTTAAAGGTTTGTAACAGCGGGTCGTTCCAACCTGATAAATTTGATAGCTGTAACCATGTTAATTGATCTTTCTCTATGGCGTTTTTCCATTTTTGATCGTCGGTATCTAAAGATATTCCAATTATTTTTAATCCTTTTTTTTGATATTTGTTGTAAAGCGCAACGGTATTTGGATTTTCTTGTCGACAAGGACCGCACCACGATGCCCAAAAATCAAGAATGGTGTACTTGCCTAAATTTTTATACAGGTTTTTAGCTTTCTTATTCGTATCGGGTAATGAAAAATCAGCTACTTTGGCACCAATTTTTACATCTTCGTATTCTTTTAAAAATGAAAAAAGCTTTTTACCGTTTTCTGAATTTTTATCGGTTTCGTTTAGTTCGTTATAAAACTTTTCCAATAAATCGTAATTTTCTTCTTTAAAGGTTTCAGCTAGTTTTTCCTTAATTAAGATTTTTGCGTATTCGTTCGATTTATCTTGGCTTATAAATTCAAATTTAGCCAACGTTATATTGTTTTTAGCTTTTTTTTCTAACAGAAAATGTTGTAGATAGGCATTCCGTTCTTCGACTGTAAAATTCGATGGATTTCCTATTTTGGGTTTCTGTTTTGCTAATTCGGTTAATTCATTTTCATAAGGTTTAATAAAATCGTTGTAACTTTTCAACCCTTCATTTAAGGGTGTTCCTGATAAACTGTAGGTGTTGTCTGCTAAATTATACGAAAGTTGGGTAACGCCTTTTACATTGTACAACTTAACATAAAAATTTTGCTGTTGTTTTGCATCTAAATAAATAAGCTGATCGTTATCGGGTAAAGAAAATTCAAATTTCTGGTTCTTTACAACGGTACTGTCCAAAACAACCCAATCGTAATTTTTAAACTCTTTTAAATAAACAGTAAATGAATCGGCTGCGCCTTTAACCTCGCCTTTAATGGTATGTTGTGCACTTGTAACAAGCGGAATGAAAAACAGAATAGGATAGATATAGTTGCGTATCATATAAAAAAATAAAGTCGGTAACAATGTACCGACTTTTTATGATATTTGAAAGAATATTATTTTAAAAGTTCTGCAACTTTTGCTTCTAATTCTGCGCCTCTTAAATCTTTGGCAACAATAATTCCGTTTGCATCTAAGATAAATGTTGCAGGAATAGATTCTACTGCGTAATCTTTAGCAATTGCATCATCCCAGAATTTTAGGTTTGATACTTGCAACCAGTTTAATTTGTCATCGGCAATAGCTTTAACCCAAGCATCTTTTTCTTTATCTAAAGAAACACCGATTATTTTTAAACCTTGATCTTTGTATTTGTTGTAAAGTGCTACTACGTTAGGATTTTCTTTACGACAAGGACCACACCATGATGCCCAAAAATCAACAACTGTTACTTTTCCTAAGTTTTTGTGTAACGATTCTGCTTTGCCTTCTGGGGTGTTCGCTGTAAAATCGGGTGCTTTTTGACCTATTGCAACTTTATTTTTTTTTTCTTGACTTTCTTTCTGTGTAGATTCGATCTTTTTTAGGTTTTCAGCAAATTCTTTACCTTTTTTAGTATCTTTTACAGAAGCGTCGAAATCATTATAATGTTTTTTAATTTCATCAATTGTTAAAGCATCAGACATTGCCAATTGTGTTAATAACAACAATGAAACATAAGAATCTTTATTGGTAGCGATGAATTTTTTGTTTTGATCTACATACTTATCCTGGATTTTTGTGATTTGATCCATTAAAGACTGCATAGTTGCCTGATCGCCTTTTTGTTGAGCTTCTCTGAATTTCGCTTCGTTTTGTTTTTGGAAATCCATTATTTCGGTTTGAATTTTGAATGCTTCCTCGTTATAAGAAGTCATTAAATCATTATTCTTGGTACCGTTAACTTTAACTTCTTGTGGTTTTGCTTTATCAAAAGTGAATTTAATTTCACCTTTTTCAAAAATGAACGGAAAAGCAAATTCTTGTGTTTTACCTAATTCAATAAAATAAATGTCGGTTTCTGGTGTTTTTTCGTTCTTAAATGTAAACGTACCACCTTTAACTTCAGTAGAATCTATTTTGGTAAATCCGTTTTCATCTTGTTTGTTAATGTAAACTTTAGTTCCGTCTTCAAAACCTTTTAATTCACCATTAATTGTGTATCCGTCTTTATTACAAGAAACTAAAACTGCTGCAGTAAAAGCAAGCGCAAATATTTTTTTCATTATAAGATATAATAATTTAATTCGGTGTAAATGTATAAAATTTAATGTTAAAAAAAGTAAAATTAATTTATAGAGTTTAAAATTAGTAAAATCCAGCCTGAAAGCAGTAATAATCCGCCAATTGGAGTTATTGGTCCTAATATTTTTAACTTTTTATTGAGTGCGCTACTAATACAAAGACCGTAAATACTAAAACTAAAGAGTAAAATACCAAAAGTTAGCGAATAAAAAAGTAAAAAAAATACCTTTAGATTGCTACAACCACACGCCGAGTATTTCTTAATTATTAAGTTTCTTTTTAAACGGTATCAAATAACTTACGGTATAACCAAAACCAACTCCTATATTCCCACTGTATTTCTGACCAAAGCCCGGGTAGTAAAGGTTTTCAAAACCTTCTGGTTGCGCTTGGTAAAAAAGTCCTTTTACACGTAGGTTCATACCAACATACAAATTGTTTGCTATTTCTGCTTTTATACCAACTACCAGTTCCAACCAATGTGCCGTTAATCCGGTAGATTCTATTTCAGGGTACTGCATTTCTTCATCAAAATAGGCATCGCCGGTATTTATGCGGTAGCTGTGTAGGGTCTGACTGTGGTAACTAATGCCGTATCTGCCTCCTACATAAATCATATTATCCATATCAAGCCAGTTTTGGTGAAAATTCTTTTCGGCACCTATTTTTAAGAACATACCGTTCGTGGTGTATGAAAGTTGGTCGTCTTCGCTGTATCTGTCTTCAAAACCTGCTTCGGCTGCCAGATACCATTTCTTGTTGTAACGGTAATCGGCTACAACCTCAAAACCTTTGTAACCTTTGTCCCAGAAGTTACGCGATGCTTTTATTAGATCGGTACCTATACGCAAACCATACACATCGGCATATTTTACCGGTGGTTGTTCTTGGGCATACAGGCTAACTGTACATATTGTAAATACACTAATAATATATCTGAAGGTGCGCATTGTCGGTGGTTGTAAGTTCGTTGGTTAATCGGTTAATGCTTTGTATCCAGGTGTCTGCAGAAGCACTTGTTGTTTTTATGGCATTGAATTCGTGAAAAATAGTCTTGTAGCCGCACGCTTTAGATACATACATTGCTTCGGGCGTGTAGGTAAACTTAAGCTGGTCTTTTCTGTAAACGGTGTCGTTTGCGGTTGGTATGTAAAGCACCAGATCCCAAGTGGTTTCATTGGTATTGATTTGTAGGGGCAGTTCAACTTTTGCGGTGCTCTTAAAAAAAAGGGTGTCGTTAAAACCATTGGCAATAACCGCTATCCTTGCAGCTGGTTTTAGTACTTCAGGATCTAAACGATCTAATAGGTTGATAACTACGTTAGGGGTTAACGATTCGCCTCCCACACAAATATCGTCTTTTTCACATGCCGATAAACCGAACACAAGCATACTTGCTAACCAGATTTTTTTCATAGTTCTAATATAGGTCGTAAAAATACAAAATCATTTTGTAAAAAAAGAGCAGCTGTGGGGCTGCTCTTCTATATTTTATTTTTTTTCTAATAAAACCACATTTTCAACGTGATGTGTTTGCGGAAACATATCAACTGGTCGTACACGTACCACTTTGTACATCTCGTCCATTAAGGCAAGATCTCTTGCCTGCGTTGCCGAATTACAGCTGACGTAAACTACACGTTTGGGAGCAATTTTTAAAATTTGTGCTACCACATCTTTGTGCATTCCATCACGCGGCGGGTCGGTAATAATTACATCGGGCTGTCCGTGTTGTTCAATAAATTCGTCATTGAAAACATTTTTCATATCGCCCACAAAAAATTCGCAATTGGTAATATTGTTGCGTTCGGCATTTACTTTTGCATCGGCAATTGCTTCGGGCACGGCTTCAACACCAATTACTTTTTTGGCATTTTTAGATACAAATTGCGCAATGGTTCCGGTACCTGTATACAAATCATACACCAGTTCGTTGCCTGTTAAACCGGCGAAATCTCTGGTAATACTGTATAATTCGTATGCTTGATCTGAATTGGTTTGATAGAACGATTTTGCATTAATGCTGAATTTTAATCCTTCCATTTCTTCCAAAATATAATCGCGCCCATGATAGCAGATTACATTCTGATCGTAAATAGTATCATTCAATTTACTGTTGATTACATATTGAAGCGAGGTAATTTCAGGGAAACGATTTTTTAAGAAATCAAGCAACAATTCACGTTTCTCTTTATCTTCTTTAAAAAACTGAATCAAAACCATTATTTCTCCGGTCGATGCCGTTCTGATCATCAAGGTACGCAACAAACCGGTATTTTCACGCGGATTGAAAAATTCCAGACCGTTTTCATTTGCAAAATCGCGAATTTCATTGCGTATTGCGTTTGAAGGATCCTGCTGCAAATAACATTTATTGATGTCTAAAATTTTATCCCACATTTTTGGAATATGGAAACCAAGTGCATTTTCTTTACCCAATTCTTCGCCCGATTTAATCTCGTCATCTGTTAACCAACGAGCGTTAGAGAAAGAAAATTCCATTTTATTTCGATAGAAAAACTGCTCTTTCGATCCTAAAATAGGTTCGAATACAGGAAGTTCGATCTTACCGATTCTCTTTAAATTGTTTTCAACTTCTTGGTGTTTGTACCCCAGCTGAAATTCGTAACCCATATTCTGCCATTTACACCCGCCACAAGCACCAAAATGTTGACAAACAGGTTCAACACGTTGTTTTGAAAGCTGGTGGAAAGCTACTGCCTTACCTTCGTAATATGCTTTACGCTTTTTGAAAGTTTGCACGTCAACCACATCACCCGGAACAACATTAGGTATAAAAATTACTTTTCCATCGGGAGCTTTTGCTACCGAAACGCCTTTTGCGCCTGCATCAAGGACTTCTACGTTTTCGAATACGATTTTATCGGTTTTTTTTCTTGCCATGCTGCAAAAATAGTAATTGTTTGTGTAAAATTTTATTCTGTATCTTAATTTAGATTGTTTTTAAAAATTACCATACATTTTTTTTTGAAAGTATGTTTTTTAGTAACTTGCACATTGGATGATTTCTCTCCGTTAAGAAGGAATGGCTTTTTTTAAACCTATAAACTAATATATATGAATAGTTTATTGACAAGTAGCAATGCAATTGCATTAGAAGAAAAATACGGAGCGCATAACTACCATCCGCTGCCGGTAGTACTAACAAAAGGTGAGGGTGTGTATGTATGGGATGTGGAAGGTAAGAAATATTACGATTTTTTGTCGGCATATTCGGCGGTAAATCAAGGGCATTGTCACCCGAAACTGGTACAGGCTTTAACAGATCAGGCACAACAGCTTACGCTTACTTCACGTGCATTTTATAACGATAAATTAGGCGTTTACGAAGAAAAAATCACCAGATTGTTTGGTTTTGATAAGGTTTTACCGATGAATTCTGGTGCAGAAGCGGTGGAAACAGCTATTAAATTAACCAGAAAATGGGCTTACGAAGTAAAAAAGATTAATGAACAAGAAGCGGTAATCATTGTTTGCGAAAACAATTTTCACGGACGTACAACTACCATTATTTCTTTTTCTAACGATCCTGATGCGCGTAAAAACTATGGTCCGTACACCGAAGGTTTTGTGCGTATTCCTTATAATGATATCGCTGCTTTAAAAGAAGTGATTACGAGCAAAAACGTAGCTGGCTTTTTAGTAGAACCTATTCAGGGTGAAGCGGGAGTTTACGTTCCGGATAGCGGATATTTATCGGCAGCATACGAACTGTGTAAACAAAATAATGTGTTGTTTATTGCAGACGAAGTCCAAACGGGAATTGCACGTACAGGTAAAATGTTGGCGGTTGATCATGAAAACATTAAGCCCGATGTATTGATTTTAGGTAAAGCATTGTCTGGGGGAATGTATCCGGTTTCGGCTGTTTTGGCAGATGATGAAATAATGAATGTGATTAAACCGGGGCAGCACGGATCTACTTTCGGTGGAAACCCATTGGCGGCAGCGGTTGCTATGGCGGCTTTAGATATTGTAATTGATGAAAAATTGTCAGAAAATGCCGAAAGGTTAGGAGCAATGTTTAGAGAACGTTTAACAGATTTTATTCAAACATCGAACATTTGTTCGCTTGTACGAGGAAAAGGATTGTTAAATGCTATTTTAATTAACGATACCGAAGACAGCGATACAGCCTGGAACATTTGTCTGCGCTTGCGCGATAACGGTTTGCTTGCAAAGCCAACACACGGTAACATCATTCGTTTTGCACCGCCATTGGTTATGAACGAAGAACAATTGTTAGACTGTGTAAGAATTATCACAGAAACGTTGAAAGAATTTGAAAAATAATTTTAAAGATAAAAAGAGGCGGTTGCCTCTTTTTTTATTGACTTCGTTAGTTAAAATGATGCACTTTTAGTGCACTAAATTTTTGTCACGGATTAAAGGATTTTATGGTTGTGAAAAATCTGTGTTAATACTTTAATCTGTGGTTTTAAAAATCGGACTTTTACTCCGGAATCAAAATAAACTGAAAGTTCATAGTAGTTTATTTGATTACTTTATGGCGTTCTACCGGTCGGTTCTCATCAAAATGATAACGGTAGGTACATAGTTTTCTACTTAATTCTGCTCCCAGTCCTTTGGCTATATTAATCATTTTTGGATTAAAATCTCCAATCCACTGCATTTCGTAATCGGTATAGGGTAGTTCGGCTTTCATAACTTTCTGTCCTTCTATAATCATAAAGTTATCTACACCTTTACCTTGCCATTCGGGTACCACACCAAAAGCAATTCCTACAACGCGTTTACTTTTCTTAAAAGTTTTGTACCAAAGGAATTTAAGTTTGTGAAAAAGTCCGAAATTGCCGTTTAAATGCTTGAAATACTGGTTTAAATCGGGCAAATTAAGCCAAAACGCCACCGGTTCGTTCTTATAATATACAAACCATACAATTTTTGGATCGATTACAGGTTTCATTGTTTTAAAAATAAGCTGACCTTGCGACAGGGAAATGTCTTTTCCGCCGCCGTGACTTGCCCATGCTTTGTTGTAGATGGTAACGAAATCGGATACGTATTTGTCTAAATTGTTCAGTTTTAAATACTCGGCTTTAAAATCAGGATCTTTAGCTATATTTTCGTGACGTTCGTGTAATTTTGGTTGCAGTTGCTGGGTTATAGGCAGCGAAAAACATTCCTGATTAAAATAGGTTTTAAAACCGTAATTCTCAAAAAGTTCCACATAATACGGATAATTGTAGTTCATGTTGTACAGCGGTTCGTAAAAACCTTCTGTAAGCAGTCCCCACCACTGGTCGCGTTCGCCAAAATTAATAGGACCGTCCATGGTTTCCATCTGGTGCTGCTGTAACCAGTTTTTAGCCTGATCGAACAGGTAGTTGGCTGCGGTTTGATCGTTAATACACTCAAAAAAACCAATCCCGCCAACTGCTTCTTTTCCTTCGTATTTTGGATTTACAAAAGCAGCTATTCTACCAATGATCTCATCGTTTCCGTTAAAAAGCAGCCAGCGCACAGCTTTGCCGCCACGCTTGAAAAGCTTGTTTTTCTCGGGATCGAATACTTTTTCGATGTCTTGTGTCAATGGACGGATCCAATTTTTATCGTTCTGGTACAAACGCACCGGAAAGTCATAAAATTGTTTGCGTCGTTTGTTATTTTTAACTTCTACTGTATACATAACTGTGAATAAGCATAGCAAATGTACAAAAACTTTGCGAGCCTTCTTGTTTTAAAAATCGGCTTCTGCCTTAAATACGACCCATTCTTTTGTTACAGGATGAAAAAATTCCAGGGTATACGCATGTAAATGCAGGCGGCTGGCTTTTGTTCCGTATAAATCGTCTCCTTTTATCGGAGCATTTAATCCTGCCGGATGTGCCGAATGTACACGCAACTGATGTGTTCTGCCTGTTATTGGAAAATACTGTATTCGGGTGGAATCTTTGGTTTTCGATAAAACTTTGTATTCCGTAATGCCCATTTTTCCGTATTCATAACAGACAATTTGCCTTGGTCTATCGTCTAAATCAACACGTAATGGCAGTTGTATGGTACCAGAATCTTCTGTAAACACTCCGTCTAGTAACGCAATATAACTTTTTTTTACTTTACGCTTTATAAACTGTTTTTGTAGGTTTTCGTGAATGTCTTTATTTTTTGCCAAAACCATCAATCCGGATGTTGACATGTCTAACCGGTGAACAATTAACGGACCTGTTGCCTGCGGATACCTGTTTTTTACCCGTTCGTAAACCGAATCGCTAATGTGAATGCCGGGTACCGATAAAAATTCGGCGGGTTTGTTAATCACCACGATATGGGGATCATCATAAACAATCGTAATTTCTTTGCCTTGGGCAGGATTTTTTAAAAACGGATTGTCTTCTACCTGTAATCCTTGCAGCATATGACTTAAAATAGGTTCGCATTTGCCCCAGCACGACGGGTAGAACTGTTGGTGCTTGCGTACTTCTGATTTGGGCGATTGTCCCCACCAGAATTCTGCCAGTGCTATGGGTTTTAAATTGTTTTTATAGGCATATTGAAATAACTTGGGCGCACAGCATTCGCCCGCACCTGCAGGTGGTTGGGCATGCAATGATGTTTTAAAAATATCGAGCAGTGATTTTTCTTCTTGTAGGGCGTTTAAAAAGGTATAATTGGTAAACAGCCAGTGCTGAAGGGCGTTCGATTTTGTTTTGCGAAGATTTTTTAATTGATCGATTTCATCGATAAAAACGCTTATTTCCTTTTGAATTTCATTTACAGCTTTTGTGTGTTTCTCGATTAACGTTTTCAACAGATGCTTATCGTACAGACTTTGTTTGATAAGATCAGCTTCTAATTGCTGAAAGTCAGCAACGCTTAACTGTTGTTTTTTTAGCAAACGCTCTTCTTTTCTTTTTTGTTTGTTGTTTTTTATCGTTTCTTTGAACGCATCGGTTTCTTGAACTGCACTATGTTCTGCAACAGTCAGGTTTTTTTGATGTTTTTGTAGATCCACATTATTTTCTAATGATTCTATCTGGCGGTTTATGGCGTTTAGTTCTTCTTCTTTCCGCAAAAAATAACTGTTGTCTGTAAGCATGTCAAATACAGGTGGCACAAAAAATGCTACCGAATTACTGTTTGCCAGCTTGCCCGAATAAGCTGCTAAAAAACCAATTTCTCCGTTTTTTTCTACAATAAGAACACCGAACATTTTACCTATGGGTAACAAATCACTATTGGTTTCAAATCCGAAATTATGCTGTAATTGCTCGTCTGTTTCTAAAAAATTCTGAACTTGACGTGCGGCTGCTTCACACAACGGATGTACATCGTAATAAAATGGAAAATTTAACCGCTCCGGTATTTTAATGGCAGATACATCTTCTTTAAAAGATATAAAACAGGGTGGTTCGGCTAAATTTGTATGCATATTAAAAGGTGTTAAATGTCTGAATAGTACAACTAATTGCGTTTTTTTGAAACTGTATGAAACGCTTATTTGATGTATATTTGCGCAAAATTAATAAGAAATGTCTTACATAAGTAAAGTTTTAGATGGTACTTGCCCGAAATGTGGGGGAACTAAAGTTTTTAAATCAAAAGGGAATCCGTTTTTGTTTAAAATGCCGGTTATGAACGAACGTTGTGCTAAATGCAACTATTCGTTTCACAGGGAACCGGGCTTTTATTTTGGCGGTATGTATATGAGTTATGCTTTAACGGTAGCCCAGATGGTTGCGGTTTTTGTATTGGGCTTGCTGTTAAATATCGGCTTTTTAAGTATTTTCTTCGGAGTGGTACTGGCTGTTTTACTGCTTTCTACGTTTAATTACCGTATGTCGCGTCTTATGTGGTTAAACTTGTTCTATAAAAAAGAAGACGAGTTGTAGGCTAATCTTCAGATTTATATTGTTTTCTGAAAATCGATGCCGTAACGCCTTCATGCTTTTTAAACAGTCTTGAAAAATAGGTGTGGTCTGTATAACCTAGATCAAATGCAATCTGGTTCTGACTCTTGTCTGTGTGTAATAGTTGCCTTTTGGCTTCTAGAATAATACGGTCGGTAATTATTTCAGTGGTGGTTTTTTGGGTGATCGACTTAACTATTCGGTTTAGGTGTTTCTGCGTAATATTCAGTAGATCAGCGTATGCTGATGCCGATTTTATTTTGTGATAATGTTCGTTAACCAACTTTTCAAATCGGGAAAATACCCATTGATAGTGTTTTAGTTCCGAAGCAGAAACCGGGCGCTGGGTTTCTAAATATCGGTTCAGGTAAATATAGATTTGCGTGAGGTACGAAACAACCAGTTGCTTTTTTTTCCAACGTTCGTTTAATGATTCTGCATACACCGTTTTGAAAAAAAGTTCTATAAGTTCGCATTGTTCAGGTTGCAGGTAAAGACACTTTTCGGAATAGTTCGATTCAAAAAAAGGAAATTCTTTTATGGAATGATTTACATACGTCATTTCGTAAAAGTCTTCGGCATGAAAAATCAGATACCCGTCTGCATCGTCTGATAGTTCCCAGGAATGTGTTTGTCCGGGATACAGAAAAAATACCGATCCGGGTTTTACTTCATAACTTCTAAAATCTATTTCGTGAATGCCGGTGCCTTGGGTAAACAGAAATACCGCATGAAAATTGTGCTTGTGTGGCTTTTCTATACGCGAATGATGCAGTTGTAAATGTCGCATAATGGTGTTGGCATAAAAGCTGTTTTCTGGTTCGTTTGTTCCAAAATCATTTATTTTTAACAATTTAATTTCCGACATTTTAAAAATTTATTTGCTTAATTAATTAATAATCAATATCTTTACTTCATTACAAAATTAAACTTTGTATTTCATATTTATTTAAAGATTGCCGAGGATTCTTGGCAATCTTTTCTTATTTTTATAAAAAAATGCAAATTTCAACCCTGTTTAATTATCTGCGAGTTTTTGTAAAACCTTACAGACCCCTTGTGGCTGCTACCTTGTTGCTTACTTTGGTAGGATCACTTACAGCACAGGTGAATGCGTGGATTTTACGCTACACCGTAGATGAAATTACCTTGCTTATACCTGGCGATAACGCTTTACAGGCAGGTTTAAAATTACTTGTTTTTATTTCAATAATACTTATTGGTAAAGAAATTTTAAATGCTTTTATCACTTTTGGACAAAAATATTATGGTGAAAAACTGCGTATTTATGTTTCTAAAGATCTGGCACAGAAAATTATAGATAAAATTTTAACCTACCGATTGTCTTTTTTTACATCGAATGATAATGAATCGGGTAGACTGCAAACGCGTATAGACCGTGGTATTGAAAGTTTAACACGACTTGTACAGAACTTTTTTATTGATATTTTGCCGCTTTTTGCCAATGCTATTGTTGCCTTGTTCTTCATGTTTCAGGCAAATTTCTATGTGGGATTGGTTGGTTTGTGCATTGTGCCTATTTATTTTCTGATAACCAAAAAACAAGCCGAAAAGTTAAGTGGCTGGCGCAGGAATCTGCGTGGGTTTCGCGAATCTAAATCACAGGGAATCATTAGTATCATTGATTCTATTACCGTTATAAAATCTTTTAATAGGGAAGAAATCGAATCGCAAAAACAACTGCAACTGCAGAACGAACTGACAAATAACCAGTTACAAACCCGTAAAACCAGCTTTTTTTTCGACGGACTTAAATCGTTCATCGAACAGTTCGGCGTGGTTATTATCATTATTTTAACTGCCTATTTTGTTCTTACGGGCAATATGTCGGTTGGTTCTATTATGTTCCATATACTGCTGTTCAACAACGTGTCGGCTCCTATACGTCAGTTGCACCGTATTTATGATGAAATGAACGATGCGGTGATTTATTCTGAAAGTTATTTTGAAATTTTGGAAGCCGAAAATGAAAAAGAATCGTCTGGTACAGTAAAAGATATTCCTTTAAAAGGAAACTTTAAGCTCAACAAGGTATCATTTGCATATCCTAATGGTACCAAAGCATTGTACGATATAGATATTGATATTCAGCCTAATAAAATTACTGCTTTGGCGGGTTTGTCGGGTGCCGGGAAAAGTACGGTGATTAATTTGCTGGATAAGTTTTATACGCCTTCATCGGGTGAAATTCTTTTAGACGGAATTCCGTTAGAAGAATATGATACGCACTTTTTAAGAGAAAATATTGGTTTGGTACTGCAAAAGAATCACATCTTCAGTGGATCGATCGCCGATAATATTCGTTACGGAAAAGTAAATGCAACCGAAGAAGAGGTGGTAGAAGCAGCCCAAAAGGCTTATATACACGATCAAATCATGAAATTACCCGATCAGTATCAAACCAAAGCAACGGCTTTATCGGGCGGACAGCAGCAGCGCATTGCCATTGCACGTATGTTCTTAAAAAATCCGCCTATCATTTTTCTAGACGAACCTACTGCCAGTCTGGACGCTATTGCTACCGAACAGATTAAAAACAGCTTGGATGCTATTAAGAAAAACCGGACCGTAGTTATTATTTCGCACAGTATTTCTCAGATTATCGATGCCGATGTGATTTATGCCATGAAAGACGGAAAAATTACCGAAGCCGGTACACACCAAGAAATTTACCACCAAAACGGCGTATACAGGGAAATTTTTGACGCAAGTGCCCGCAGCATGAACATTGAAAAGATCGCAAAAACCTACGATAGTTAATTTTTAGTGGCTTTTAATTTTTTTTATTAAATTTAATAAAAATTGTTGTTATGAAAGTCACTAAACCAATTAAAATTCTTGGGATAATTGCTTTGTGTTTGGTATTATTGGCTGTTATTGTAAATGTTGCCATTAATCTCATCATTAAAAGCCAGCTGCCAAAAATTATTGAAGATAAAAACGATACGGCTTACAATCTGGTATATAAAGACCTGAATTTTTCTATTTTCAGCAACAGCCTGTCAATAGAAAACGTTGAATTAACTCCTAAAAAACAGTCTGATATTAAAAAGGATATCGATTTTTTTGGTAAGGTGGAACAAATAAGTGTTACCGACGTTAACTTTTACGAATTAATTAAAAACAAAAATTTAAAGGCATTTACCATTTCGGTTATTGGCCCGGATATCACGGTTTTAAAACCTGCCGTGCGCGATACGCTGCCTAGTAGTTCTAAACTTACATCGATCATTGATATTGATAAGATAAGCGTTCAGAAAGCTCATGTTAGGTTAATGACTGCCGGAAATGATACCTTGTTGCACGAGGTGTTTAATTTTAATGCCGAGGTAGACGGGATTCACATGGGCGAATATACTGTTAAAAAAGACATTCCGTTTACTTATACCGACTATAATTTTAAGATAGATTCGCTGTACAGTGTGGTGAACGATCTGCAAATTGTAAAATCGAACAGTATTAAGGTTGATAAGGAAAATATTTCGGTGCAGAACTTTAGAATGATGCCTTACAAATCGTCTGCTGAATTTAAAAGCGATCAAACCGAAACAAATACACGCCTTTTGGTAAATGTTCCGTTGCTTCAACTAAAAAATACCGATTGGGGATACAATAATTACGATTTATATGTAAAAATTGGTTCTGTTTTGGCAGATTCTGTGAGTGTGAAGATTCTGGATCAAAAAAATCAGACGGTTTTACAGCAGGCTAAAAAGGATGTTGAAAAAATGGTGCAGCCACTCATTCCTTTTCAATTAGATATAGACGAGGTAGATATTAAAAAATCGGCATTCAATTCATTGGGAATGTTAGATATAAAGAATGTCAATATCAAAATAAAAAAAATATCCAATAAGGTAAAACAGCATCTTTTAATTGACGAATTTCAATTGAACAATCCACAGTTTGTGCATGTTCCAAAAGAAGATCGTACCAAAAAAAAATCCCAAACAAGTAAGTTGAACGATCTGGTTTTAATTAATAAGGTTACCATAAACAATGCAAATTATATTTTAAAGGATAAAACGGCAAAGAATAATAAACTTACAGTAAACAATTTTAATTTAGCACTAAACAACATTCGGGTAGACGATAAAACGGTGCTTCAGAAAGTGCCTTTTGAATATAAAAATCCTGTGCTTACTTCAGGAAAAATCCATCTTAATGCGGGTAAAGATTATAACATTCATGTAGCGTCACTTGTGCTAAAACAGGCAGATGCTTCGGTTAAAGGGTTTAAAATGATTCCCAAAATGACGCGCAAGCAACATGCGGCAACTTTAAAATATGCCCAAGATCAGTACAATTTGTCGGCAGATGTACTGCAGCTGAACAATTACAACTGGGGGTTTAATGCACAGGAAGAATTCTTTATAAAATTCAAAGAAGTAGTCATCAGTAATATGAATGCGCAAATTTACCGCAATATTACAGTTCCTCTTAATCCTAAAGAAAACCTTTTGTTCAGTGCGAAACTACGCAAGGTCGATTTTCCTTTTGAAGTACAAACACTGAAAATTCAAAATTCAAAATTATCGTACGAAGAAGATTCTGCAACGAGTACTGATCCCGGGAAACTGACTTTTTCGAATTTCAATTTAACGGCATCAAATATTTACAGCGGCTACAAACGTTCGGTTGGCCCAAAAACACAAATAGTTGTTAAAACTAAATTCATGCAGCAAGGTGATTTGGTGGCAAGCTGGCAGTTTGATATAATGGATAAATTGGATCGGTTTAACATAAATGGCGATCTTAAAAATTTTCCGGCACCTGCAATGAATCCCTTTTTAAAACCTTACCTTAATGTACAGGCTGAGGGAACCATAGATCGTATGTCGTTTAATTTTAGTGGTAATAACGATACGGCAACAGGAAACTATGCCATGGATTTTAAAAACCTGAAAATGACCTTGTTTAATAAAGAAAATAAAGAGCGTAAATTTTTAACTGCCGCTGCAAATATGGTGGTACGATCGGATACCGATGGTTTTAAGAAGGTGGAAATTAAACCTGTTGACCGTACAAAGCAGAAATCGTTCTTTAATTTTTTATGGCAATGTATAATGCAGGGTTTAAAACAAACCGTTATTTAAAAATGTAGCGTACCTTTGCAAAAAATTTTCGATACAATGAAAACGATAGTGATTACAGGAGCCAGTTCGGGTATTGGTTATGCTACTGCAAAAGCTTTAGCTAAAGGAAACAGACTGATTTTATGTGGAAGAAGAACAGACAGGTTACAAAAGCTGCAAAACGAACTTTCTGATACACCTACCTTGTTATTGCAGTTTGATGTGGCAAAGAAAGAAGAAGTTTTTAATACGTTTGATACGCTTCCGACTGAATGGCAGAATATCGATGTTCTCATTAATAATGCCGGTAACGCTCATGGTTTGGCAAGTTTTCAGGATGCCGATTTAGCCGATCTGGAAGCAATGATTGATAGTAATGTAAAAGGATTAATTTATGTTACAAAAGCATGTTTGCCTTTTATTAAAAATTCTAATGATGCACATATCGTAAATATTTCATCAATTGCAGGTAAGCAGGCGTATGCAAACGGAGCCACCTATTGTGCGTCTAAATGGGCGGTTGAAGCACTGACCAAAGGTATGCGGTTAGATTTTTTACCGTTGGGCATTAAAGTAACATCTATTGCACCTGGAGCCGTAGAAACCGAGTTTTCGCTCGTTCGTTTTAAAGGCGATACAGAAAAAGCCGATAATGTTTATAAAGGTTTTGAACCTTTAACAGCAGAAGATATTGCCGCTAATATTGCCTTTGCGGTAAACCAGCCTAAACATGTACAGCTAGCCGATATTACGATACTGCCGAAAGCACAGGGCGATGCAACTACGATACTGCGTACTTCATAAAAAATATAATCTGTCCATAATTATTATACATTCCATTGCAAAACATTGTTTTTAGATGTAAATTTGCACAGCAACACACAAAAAATATGAGTTCAGAAAATAGTACAAACCGTTATGCGCAACGCGGCGTTTCTGCCCAAAAAGAAGATGTGCATAATGCTATTAAAAATATAGATAAAGGCTTGTTTCCTAAAGCATTCTGCAAAATTGTTCCCGATTATTTGACTAACGATGACGATTACTGCTTGATAATGCACGCCGATGGTGCCGGTACAAAATCATCATTAGCTTATTTATATTGGAAAGAAACAGGAGATCTTTCTGTTTGGAAAGGTATCGCACAAGATGCCCTGATTATGAATATCGACGATTTGTTGTGTGTAGGTGCTACCGATAACATTATGCTTTCGTCTACAATTGGCAGAAACAAAAATTTGGTTCCTGGTGAAGTTATTTCAGCAATCATTAACGGGACCGAAGAATTAATCGCAGATTTAAAAAGTTTCGGGGTTACCATTCACTCTACAGGTGGCGAAACAGCCGATGTGGGCGATGTGGTACGAACAATTATTGTTGATTCTACCGTAACAGCACGTATGAAACGCAGTGATGTAATTGATAATGCCAATATTAAACCGGGCGATGTGATCGTTGGTTTGGAATCTTTTGGTCAGGCAACTTACGAAAAAGAATACAACGGCGGAATGGGCAGCAATGGTTTAACGTCTGCTCGTCATGATGTTTTTGCACATTATTTGGCAGAAAATTATCCCGAAAGTTTTGATCCTTCTGTTCCAAAAGATTTAATCTATTCTGGGGGTAAAAAATTAACCGATGAAGTAGAAGGTTCGCCAGTGAACGCTGGTAAATTAGTTCTTTCTGCTACCAGAACATACGCGCCTGTGATAAAGGAAATTTTAGCAAAATTTACAGCAGACGATGTGCATGGAATGGTGCACTGTTCGGGCGGAGCACAAACAAAAATTTTGCATTTTGTAGATAATGTTCACGTTATCAAAGATAATTTGTTCGATGTTCCACCATTATTTAAGTTGATACAAGAACAATCGCAAACCGGTTGGAAAGAAATGTATCAGGTTTTTAACTGCGGACACAGAATGGAATTATATGTGAACCCGGAAATTGCAGCCGATATTATTGCTATTTCTAAATCGTTTAACATAAATGCACAGATTGTTGGTAGAGTAGAAGCTGCCGACGCTAAAAAACTGACGATTAAATCTAATTACGGTACATTTGAATACTAATAATTTCAAGCTTATGGCAATTGATTACGGTGGAAAACGCACCGGAATTGCCGTGACAGACGAAATGCAGATAATTGCATCGGGATTGACAACTGTTGAAACAAAGAACATTTTTCCGTTTTTAGAAAATTATTTTAAAACAGAAAAAGTTTCAAAAATCATCGTTGGCGAACCAAAACGTATGAATAATGAAGCATCTAGTATTGGAGCTGAAATTAATAAGTTCGTAGAAAAATTAGCAAAACTGTATCCGCAGATAGAAATTATCAGGATAGATGAACGTTTTACCTCTAAAATCGCTTTTCAAACAATGATCGATAGTGGTTTAAAGAAAAAACAAAGGCAGAATAAAGCGCTTGTAGACGAAATTGCAGCTACTATTTTACTGCAGGATTATATGAGCAGTGCGAAATTTTGAATCTGAAAAATTATAACGGAAGTTTAAACAATAGGTCATTTTAAAATGTCAACAAACAAAAATACAGAAAGCGATGCAGTATTAATTGGTGCAGGTATCATGAGCGCTACACTTGGATTGTTGCTAAAGGAATTAAACCCTGATGCAACCATTGAAATTTTAGAGCGTCTAGATAGTGCTGCCCAAGAAAGTTCCGATGCCATGAACAATGCAGGAACGGGTCATGCGGCTTTTTGTGAATTAAACTATACTCCAGAGAAAAACGGAGTGGTTGATACAACTAAAGCACTGAATATTTGTGAGCAATTCGAAGAATCGCGCCAATTTTGGTCGTATTTGGTTAAAAAGAACATTATTCAAACGCCTAAGTCGTTTGTGAATACAGTTCCTCACATGAGTTTTGTGTGGGGCGAAGAAAATGTAAAGTTTTTAAGGAACAGATTCCAAGCATTGAAAAAACAGCCTTTGTTTGCTGCTATGGAATATAGCGAAGAAGCTGCAACCATTAAAAACTGGGCGCCTTTAATCATGGAAGGTCGCGACTCTAAAGATAAAGTAGCCGCAACACACATGAATTTGGGTACCGATGTGAATTTTGGCGAGTTGACTCGAAAAATGATCAAGCATCAGGTGAATCAGGAAGGAGTGAATGTAGCGTTCAAGACTGAAGTGTACGATTTAAAACGCACAAAAGACAATAAATGGAATGTTTTTATAAAGGATTTAAAAACAGGACAAAAACGAACCATTACTACTAAATTTGTGTTTATTGGTGCTGGTGGTGCGTCTATTTTATTGTTGGAAAAATCGGGAATTCCTGAAGGAAAAGCCTATGGTGGTTTCCCAGTTTCGGGGCAATGGCTGGTTTGCGAAGACGAAAAGTTGGCAGAACAACATTTTGCTAAAGTGTACGGCTTGGCTTCTGTTGGTGCACCCCCTATGTCGGTTCCGCATTTGGATACTCGTTATGTAAACGGTAAAAAATCGTTGTTGTTTGGTCCGTATGCAGGGTTTTCGACTAAATTCTTAAAAACAGGATCGTACTGGGATCTTTTTAAATCGATCTCTACAGGTAATATAGGTACTATGGTAGGCGCTGGTTTGGATAATATGGATTTAACCAAATACTTGATTTCCGAAGTAATGGCTTCAGAAGATAAAAAGGTAGAAGCCTTAAAAAAATACTTCCCTAATGCTAAAAAACAAGATTGGCGTTTGGAAATTGCCGGTCAGCGTGTGCAAACCATGAAACGCAATAAAGACGGTAAACCCGAATTGGCTTTTGGAACGGAAGTGGTAAATGCTGCCGATGGAAGTTTAGCGGTATTGTTAGGAGCTTCACCCGGTGCATCAACAACAGTAAACATTATGCTGAAATTAATTGCAAAATGTTTTCCTAATGAATATAAATCAGCCGAATGGCAGGCAAAATTTAAAGAAATGATTCCTTCATTTGGATTAAAGTTAAACGATCATCCGGAATTATTAAATGAATTAAGAGCCGAAACTTCTAAAACGTTAGAGTTGAAATATTAATTGACTATCAGGAAATATAGTTAATTTATTATTTACAGATTGACGTCACTTCGATTTCTATGACACCACCAAATAATTTTCATACACAGATTTATTTT
>JBEBXO010000042.1:0-21780 GCA_040391585.1 Paenimyroides ummariense
AAACATTATACTTCTAAATTACATAAATTACGCTAGGTTTATAGGGGTTAAAACAATAAGGAAAGAAGTTTTTTGCAACACTTTCACGGCTATCAGGTAAAAGTTCTCGTGTTTCGAACAAATCTTCTACTTCTTCAATACTCAAATCTGATAACTCATCAAAAGTCAATTGATACGCATGAAATAACCCAATATACTTGCGTACTGTGTTGCGGGAAAGTCCTAAACGATTGCTAATACTTAGTTTGCTTTCTCCGTTGCTGTAAAGTCGTAATAATTGTTTGATTTGCAACATATCTATCTTGTGGTTTGCCATTTTGTTTTTAGCTAAACTAACTTTTTGATATGTTTTAAAAATCATTTTTTTAACTGGTCACTTTCACCAGAATAACATGGTCAAGTTAAACCAGAATTAGGTGATCACTTTCGCCAGAATCAGGTGGTCAACTTGACCAGATTCTCCAAATGTATCAGATTTGTTTCAAAATACTACAACGAACAATATCAAAGATATAATGAATAATTAAAAAAATATATGAAACTTTTTAACGATACCGAACTATTTACAACAGGCAGCAGAGGAACCAAAGAGTTTAATCTGCCAGATGCAGACGTAATGCTGATTGATAATTTTTTCAGCAAGGAAGAATCCGACAATTTTTATGATAAGTTATTAACCGCAACCCCATGGCGTGAATATGAAATGCCAATGTACGATAAAATTGTTACGGCACCCCGAATGATTTCCTGGCATCAGGATAAAGAAGAGAATATACCCTCGGGTAATGCACCCGAATTTACTGCCGACCTGAATAAAATCCGCGAGCGGGTAGAAACAGAAACTAATCTAAAGTTCAATGCCGTGCTTTTAAACCTGTACCGCAATGGCAGCGACAGTGTCTCATGGCACAGTGATAAGATCGAAAGGTCGGGTAGCAATCCAATCATCGCATCGGTAACTTTCGGCGAAACACGCATGTTCCGCTTAAGGCATAAATTTAGGAAAGAGGTGCCTCAGGTTGATATACCGTTGTATCACGGCTCGTTCCTGATAATGGCAGGCAAAACCAACAGTTTCTGGGAACATGCCGTCCCAAAAACTTCAAAAGAAGCGCTGCCACGAATTAATCTTACATTTAGAAGAGTCATAAGATGAGTTGAAAATTTTTTTAGTAAATTCAAACGTCATCAGGTGTCAGCCAATTGCTGATTAAAATCGTAAATTTGAAACAGATACATTAAAATAGATTACAGGGATCATAGCAAATGAAGAAGATGGAATATGCGGTGGTAGATATAGAAACTACGGGCGGAAATGCAGGCGGAAGCAGAATAACCGAAATTGCTGTGCTTATACATAATGGAAAGGAAGTGATCGAACGTTGGGAAACACTTGTAAATCCGCAACAGCACATACCATTATACATTACTGCTCTTACGGGGATCAGTAACAAAATGGTTTATAAGGCACCATTGTTTCAAGACATCGCTAAAGAACTTTTAGACCTGTTGTCTGATCGAATATTTGTAGCGCATAACGTTAATTTCGATTATTCATTTGTACGGCACCAACTAGAAGACGCAGGTTATAAATGGACAGCACCTAAATTGTGTACGGTTCGTGCCGCCCGAAAAATCAAACCTGGACTTCCCTCATACAGTCTGGGTAATCTTTGTCGTTCACTTGGTATTTCTCTGGAAAACCGACACCGTGCCGGCGGTGATGCCGATGCCACAGCTGTGCTCTTGTCGTTACTTATCAACGACGGTGCTTTAGAAATTCAGAAAATGATTAAAAAAACGGCACCGGATCAGCGGCTGCCGCCAAACCTGCCTCCAGAAGATTTTGAAAATCTTCCTGAAAAACCGGGTGTTTACTATTTTTACAATGCTCAGAAAAAAGTTGTGTATGTAGGTAAAGCGGTAAACCTTAAAAAAAGGGTAGCTTCTCATTTTTCCGGGCATAAGATTACACCTCAAAGACAGCATTTTTTGCGGGACATCCATGATATTTCATTTGAAGAATGTGCTACCGAACTTATGGCGCTGCTTTTAGAATGTTCGGAGATCAAAAAGTTATGGCCACTTTACAATACTGCATTAAAAAGGTTCGAACCAAAATACGGGCTTTACGAATATACCGCCCGTAACGGTTACAGGTACCTTGCAGTTGGTAAGGTGAGCAAACTGATGCCATGTATAGAAGTTTTTAGTACTATTAACGAAGGCATCAGCCTGCTGCGCAGCCTGCAGGAAAAATTTGCTTTAGACTACCGTTTTTGTAAATATGCCGTAAGCACCGAAAGTGAAGGTGTGGTTGCTAATAACCTATCTGATTTACCAATGGTAGAACAGCATAACCAGCTGGTACAGCAGGCAGTAGATTTTGTAACGGAACTAAAACCGAGTTATTATATTTTGGATAAAGGCAGGACTAAAGACGAGCAAAGCTGTATATGGGTTCAAGATGGGCATTTTTACGGCATGGGCTGTATTTCCAATGAAGCAGTTGTTACAGATGCCGAAGAACTTAAAGGTTTTCTAACGCGCCATAAAAGCAATACCTATAGTATGCAGCTCATTTCTGCGTATGCGGTTAAGCATCCTGATAAAGTGATCGAATTTTATAATAAAAATTAAAGCTCAAGTTACATTTAATATTATTTTAATGAGTTATTAGATTGCTTGGAGAATAAAATTAGTAGCTTTGTGAAAGTGAAAAAGTTTCTAGTACTATTTATAATTGCAGCCTATTTTTTTTCAACAACAGAATTGGTTCAGTTGTTGAAAGTTCCTGTGTTGATCAATCACTTCGTTGAACATACAGAAGAAGATAATAGTATGACTTTTATGGATTATATGGTTCATCACTACGGCGGACATGAAAAAGATGCCGATTGGGAAACCGATATGAAACTTCCGTTTATGCAGCATTCCGATTTGCTGAACATTCTGGTTATTCCTGCCGAAAATTTAAACTTACCCGATAAAATAACTGTTGATACACACTTCAAAACAATTGTTTTTCATCGCCAGGGTACAATTCCTAATTCCTATTTATCTTCTATTTGGCAGCCGCCAAAACGTTGTTAATCAATTTTTATTGAAAGTATGTATCCTATCCCTAAAAAGATAAGGGTGTAATGCTATATGTTTTTTGATTAATAACAATTTTAAAGAAGATTTTAATGCTTAATAAAATAATTGAGTTTTCCGTACGGAACAAACTCATTATAGGGCTGTTTACCTTAGCCTTAGTGTTTTTTGGTACTTATGAAACTACCAAGCTACCAATTGATGCACAACCCGATATTACCAACAATCAGGTACAGGTTATTACGGTAGCCCCGTCTTTTGGTGCGCTGGATATAGAACGCTTGGTAACTTTTCCGGTAGAACAGGCAAACAGCAATATAAGCGGTATTGAAGAAATACGCAGTTTTTCTCGTTTCGGTTTATCATTGGTAACCATTGTCTTTGATGATGATACCGATATATACTGGGCGCGCCAACAGGTAGCCGAACGTTTACAGCAGGTAAAAGATCAGATTCCCGAAGGAATAGGAACACCGGAAATGGGACCGATATCTACCGGGTTAGGAGAAATTTATCAGTATGTAGTTCGTGCTAAAGAAGGTTACGAACACAAATACAATGAAACAGAATTACGCACCATACAGGACTGGGTTGTAAGACGACAATTACTGGGCGTTAAAGGAGTTGCCGATGTAAATAGTTTTGGCGGAAAATTAAAGCAATATGAAATATCGATAAATCCGCAACAATTACAGGCGCATAACCTTACAATAAACGATGTTTTTAACGCTTTAGAAAAAAACAACCAAAATACAGGTGGGGCTTATATAGAAAAAGGTCCAGCGGTATTGTTTATCCGCAGCGAAGGTTTAATAGGATCTATCCAGGATATCGAGAATATTAAGGTTAAACTGTCAAATTCAGGCACACCTGTTTTTGTTCGCGATGTTGCAAAAGTAAACATTGGTTATGCAATACGTTACGGAGCTATGACTTATAACGATCAGGGCGAAGTTTCTGGCGCAATAGTAATGATGCTTAAAGGAGCCAACAGCAACGATGTGGTTCAGAATATAAAAGAACGCTTGGCCGAAATTCAGAAAACACTACCTGAGGGTGTTGTAATAGAACCGTTTTTAGATCGGGCAAAAATGGTAGATAATACCATAAGTACCGTAAAAACAAATCTGGCAGAAGGTGCATTGATTGTCGTGTTCGTTCTGGTTGTGTTCTTGGGTAATTTCCGTGCCGGTTTTCTGGTAGCATCTGTAATTCCTTTATCTATGCTGTTTGCCATAATCATGATGAATATGTTTGGCGTGGGTGGTAACCTTATGAGTTTGGGGGCGTTAGATTTTGGTTTGATAGTAGATGGTGCCGTTATTATTGTCGAAGCCGTCATGCATCAGTTGGCGCATCGTAAAAAGTTCGGGTTGAATAACCGCCTCAGCAACGCTGACATGGACAATCAGGTAGTTTCATCTGCAACAAAAATGGTTAATAGTGCGGTGTTTGGTCAAATCATCATTTTAATAGTGTATCTGCCCATATTCACATTAAGCGGTATCGAAGGTAAAATGTTCAAGCCTATGGCGCAAACAGTTGCCTTTGCTTTAATTGGTGCCTTTATTTTATCGCTAACGTATGTTCCCATGATGAGTTCGCTTATTTTAAGCAAGAAGAAAAAAGAAAAACCAAACCTTTCAGACAGGGTTATGAGCAGGGTAGAAAACTTCCATCAAAAGTATCTTATAAAAGCGCTTCGCATTCCAAAGTTGATATTAGGGGTAGTAGGGGCATTGTTTGTGGGTGCGATTGCAGTATTGTCTGGAATGGGGGGCGAGTTTATCCCATCTTTAGAGGAAGGTGATTTTGCGGTAGAAGCGCGTATTTTACCCGGAAGCAACATTAATACTACCATTGAATATACCAGTAAGGCGGCAAAAATCCTTAAAGATCAGTTTCCTGAAGTTGAAAAAGTGGTGACAAAAATAGGAAGTGCCGAAATACCTACCGAACCAATGCCTATGGACGCCGGTGATATGATTATTGTTTTGAAACCCAAAAAAGAATGGACATCGGCTAAAACATTTCCTGAATTGTCAGAGAAGATGAGCAAGGCAATCCATACCATTCCTGGACTAACGGCGGGCTTTCAGTTTCCCGTGCAGATGCGTTTTAACGAATTAATGACTGGTGCACGCCAGGATGTTGTTTGTAAGATATTTGGAGAAGATCTGGATTCACTAGCATTAAATGCTCAAAAACTGGGAGCGATCATTCAAACCGTTCAAGGTGCACAAGATCTGTATATAGAACCGGTAAGCGGAATGCCACAGGTTGTCATAGAGATGGATCGCAACGCAATTGCCCGTTATAATCTAGATATTGCCGATGTGAACCGTATTGTAAATACAGCTTTGGCAGGACAAAGTACGGGAATGGTATTCCAAGGCGAACGCAGGTTTAATCTGGTTGTTCGATTGGATGATGCCAAGAGAAAAAATATCGATGACATCAGAAATATATTGATTCCCACGAACAATGGAACACAGATACCGTTGGCGCAACTTTCCAAGGTTGAATTAAAAAACAGCCCCAACCAAATACAGAGAGAAGATACAAAACGCCGAATAGTGGTAGGTTTTAATGTACGAAACCGTGATGTACAAAGTATTGTAGAAGAACTGCAAAGTAAAGTAGATGCCGAAATTAAATTGCCAACAGGCTATACCATTTCATATGGTGGAGCGTTTGAAAATCTAAATCAGGCAAAAGCCCGTTTGGGAATTGCTGTACCGGTATCGCTGGCATTAATTTTTCTATTGTTGTACTTTGCCTTCAGGTCGGTAAAATACAGTCTGTTAATTTACACGGCTATTCCGTTATCGGCAATTGGCGGGGTTTATTTCTTAGCATTGCGCGGCATGCCGTTCAGTATAAGTGCAGGTGTTGGTTTTATTGCATTATTTGGTGTGGCAGTACTAAATGGTATTGTGCTGATTGCCGAATTTAACAGGTTAAAAGACAGCGGAATTGCTAATACAACACGTATAGTGCTGTTGGGAACAAAAGTAAGGCTGCGCCCTGTTTTAATGACGGCTTTCGTTGCGTCGTTAGGCTTTTTACCTATGGCTATAAGCACGGGTTCTGGTGCCGAAGTACAGCGTCCGCTGGCAACCGTGGTAATTGGCGGCTTAATGCTGGCAACTTTTTTAACCTTATTTGTATTGCCTGTACTTTATATCTTATTCGAAAAAATATCGAGACCTAAAAAAAGGAAAAAAATGACCAAATCTTTAGCTGTAATAATTCTGTTGCTATGCAGTTTCTCAAGTTTTGCACAACAAAAAATTACCTTAAAACAAGCCTTAAGCATTGCAAATGAAAACAGTTTGGTTTTAAAAAACAGTACATTGCAAACGCAGTACCAGCAAAAATTAAAAGAAAGTTATTTAGATATTCCTCAAACTGCTGTTTCGGGCGAATTTGGTAGGATCAACAGTTTATCAAATGACTACAAAATTGGTGTTAGCCAGGAAATTTCTTTTCCTACGGTTTATAATCGAAAAAAAGACTTTTTAAACCAACAATGGAAAGAAGCTTTGGTCAACGAAAAAATTACGGCAGCTAATTTGGAAAAAGAAGTAACCGAGGTTTTTTACCGATTATTGATTCTTACCCAAAAACAGCAGTTATTAGAACGTGTCGACGGTCTTTTTCTCGACTTTTTAGAAAGAACATCCAATCGCCTAAAATACGGCGAAGCAAATGTAATGGAAAAAGCATCGGCCGATTTACAGCGTTCACAAATAAAAATCCAACTGAAAGAACTAAGAACGGTATACGATATCACGCTGTTAAAATTTCAGCTATTATTAAATGCTACTGAACCTTATCAGCCCGAAGGTGAAATTGTCAGTGAGATAAACAAGGAACAATTACTTGCAGATAATAACGTAGATCATCCGGAATTACAGTTGCTTAAGCAACAGGTAAGTAGTTATGAAGCCGCTGTTAAATTAGAAAAAGCTAAGTTTTTACCTAATTTAATCGTTGGTTATTATACACAAACCATGCAGGATATTAATAAAGGTATGTTTAATTCTGTTCAGTTGGGCATTGGTATTCCCATCTTTACAAAAGCACAAAAATCTGTTGTAAATGCAAGCAGACAAAAAGTAGAAATTGCAGAAAACGAGTTTGCTTATCAAACGTTGCTTTTTAAAAATAAACTGCAGGAATCTTTAGCCAATTATTATACGCAAAAAGAAATTCTGAAAGATTATAAAGAAAAACAGCTCCCTAACGCTGAATTAATATTTAAAACGGCTGAAGACCAGTTTGCAGCCGGCGAAATAGATTACTTACAGTGGATTATGCTAAATAATCAAGCAATTACCATTCAAAGTAATTATTTCGAAACACTAAATCAATACAACCAGGCGGTTACGCAGTTAAACTATATTTTTTACGCTAAATAAAAATTAAATGAAATATCTATTTATAATAATAAGTGCTTTTTTGGTACTGTCATGTAAAAACGAAACAGTTAAAGAAGAAACTGGAAAAGCGTTATCTCAAGCTACCAAGGATGAGTTGATATTAACAAAAGAACAGCTCAAAACAATTGAGCTTAGTACGGTGAAGATGCAGAAAAAGCAGATTTCAGGTACGTTGCAATTAAACGGCAAGGTTGATGTGGAGCCCGATTCTAAAGTTTCAATATCCAGTGCCTTAGGCGGACATGTAAAATCGGTTCGTGTTTTACCTGGTAAATTTGTTAGGAAAGGCGATGTAATTGTAATTATCGAAGACAATCAGTTCATACAGATTCAGCAGGATTATCTAACTACACAGGCACAATTATTAAGTGCAGCCCCAAATTATAATCGACAAAAAGAACTGAATACGACCAAATCTACAAGCGATAAGCTAATGCAGCAGGCAGAAACAGACTATAAATCCTTACTTGCTGTAAAAAACGGATTGGAAGAAAAACTAAGGTTGTTAAACATAAATCCATCAAAAGTAGCTGCCGGAAAAATTCAAAGAAGCATAAATATCGTAGCTCCGTTTAGTGGCGTTGTAAGCCAGGTAAATGTTAATAAAGGTAAATACGTAGCACCGTCTGATGAATTAGTAGAACTGATAAATCAACAAGGGTTAATCCTAAAAATAAAAGTGTTTGAGAAAGATCTGGAAAAGATAACCATTGGTCAAAATGTAAGCGTTTTTACCAATGCAAACACCGATAATAAATTAAAAGCAAAAATTATAACCAAAGGCAACAGTATTTTAGAAGACGGTAGCACTGAAGTTATCGCCAAATTAATAAATACAAACACAACAGAATTGGTAAACGGACTCTATATTAATGCCTTGATTGATCTGGATAATGTTGATGCTTTTACTGTACCGGTTGATGCAGTTGTATCTTTTGAAGGCAAGAATTATGTTTTTGAACAGATAGCTGCAGGAAAGTTCCGTATGATGCAAGTTGAAATAGGCACTGCTAATGAAGGATTTGTTTCTATACAAAATCATAGCTCATTACTGAATAAAAATATAATTGGTAAAGGAGCCTATTCATTACTTATGGCACTTAAGAACAAAACCGAAGAGTAATTATGGAAGAAACAAGGGAAAAACAAGCTGTAAAAGCTATCTATTTTAGTATCATTGGTAATTTTCTGCTGGCGTTGTTGAATATCTGGCAGGTTATTTTGGAAATTCTTATGCATTGATTGCAGATGCAATTGAATCAACTGCAGATATATTCTCTTCTTTTCTGGTATTATTCGAATTAAAGTATGCACAACGACCTGCTGATAAGAATCATCCGTACGGTCACGGTAGAATCGAACCTCTCGTCACTTTTGCGGTAGTAGGCTTCCTAATAATATCTGCAACCATAATTGCGTACGAAAGTATACAAAATATCGGTACACCGCATCAACTTCCTAAGCCTTGGACATTGTTTGTATTGGGAGCAATTATCATTTGGAAGGAAGCATCCTATAGATTTGTGATCAAGAAAAGCAGGGAAACAAACAGTTCTTCTTTAAAAGCCGATGCTTGGCACCATCGCAGCGATGCCATTACATCGGTAGCAGCTTTCATAGGAATATCAATAGCATTGTTGTTGGGTAAAGGTTATGAAAGTGCAGATGATTTTGCCGCATTGTTCGCATCCGGTTTTATCTTGTACAACTGTTATCATATATTCAGACCAGCTCTTGGAGAAATAATGGATGAAAATGTCTATCAGGAACTGATAAACCAAATAAGAGAAAAATCATTACAGGTAGAGGGAATCAAAGGAACAGAAAAATGTTTTATCAGAAAGTCCGGTACCAAATACCATGTAGATCTTCATGCTCTGGTAGATAGTAAGCATACTTTAGAGAAAGGACATGAAACAGCGCATGTTTTGAAGGATTATCTAAGAAAGCAAATACCTAACTTGGGACACGTGCTTATTCACGTAGAACCATTTAAAGAAAAAAGCAAGCCTTACTAATCAAAACAAAAAAATCATAACAAGATTTTTAACTCATTAAAAATCATATTAAAACCTAAATTATCAATGAAAACAATCATCACAATGGCAGTCTTTGGGATTGCATTTACGCAGACAATCTCTGCACAGTTTAAACAGGCTGCTCTTCCTTATGCCTACAATGCATTTGAAAATGTTGTAGATGCACAAACAATGCAACTTCATTATTCAAAGCATGCGGCTGGGTATGTAAACAACCTTAATAAGGCTATTGCGGGTACGGCTTTAGAAAAAGAGCGACTGGAAAATATTCTGGCAAATATTTCAGAGCACAGTGCTGCTGTTAGAAATAATGCCGGGGGTCATTACAATCATGAGCTGTTCTGGAGTGTTCTTACCCCTAAAAAGAACACGCAGCCTTCGCAAGAGCTGTCAAAAGCAATAAACGATGCTTTTGGTAGTATGGAAGCATTTAAAGAAGCGCTCAATAAAGAGGCTGGTGGAAGATTTGGTTCGGGATGGGCATGGCTGGTTGTTACTCCCGAAAAAAAATTGGTTATAACCTCTACTCCTAATCAGGATAATCCTTTAATGGATGTAGCTGAAGTAAAAGGAATCCCTGTTTTTGGAATTGATGTATGGGAACATGCCTATTATTTAAAATACCAAAATAAAAGAGCTGATTATCTTACTGCGTTGTGGACAGTTGTTAATTGGGAAACAGTTAGCAGTAGGTATGCAATTGCAATCGGTAGCTAATTACTGAAACTATGATCAACTAACACGGGTCAAAGCATTATTGCCTATTTGCACCTTACATAAATAAACAACCCCTTTCACTAGCATGGAAAGGGGTTTTAATTTTTACTGTCGAATTAATAATTTTGTTGACAGATTTGCCTAATCCTAATTTAAAATCTTAACTTCAATAGGTTTTAAGCTGTTGCCGTTGTTCTCTACGGTTACCTCCAAACTGTTTCCTTTTTTAAGCTCGCTAAAAGGAACATCGGTTCCTCCTTTTGTAAGTTTGGTGGTTTCGTTAAAGTAAAGTTCCAAAATTTTTCCATCCGCAGTCTCCACATAAATTTCCTGTTCTTCGGGGTCAACTTCCTTTGCAGTTCCCGTGTAGGTTCCGCTTGCTACTAAGTCTGTGTTCTCAATTTCGGCTGTTCCACCGTCTTTGTCTTTTGCTTTTTTGTTATCGCACGATACCATCATAACCGATGCCGTGAATAACATTGCTGGTAATAAAACTGATTTTTTCATAATACGCAATTTTAATTTTTATGAAGTTACAAAAAATATATGTGAACCCGTAGTGCATTATAAAAAAGTTGCTCAAAACACTAATAATTAGTATATTGTATTGACTGACAATCAGATACAATTATGAACAACTTAAAAGCAAGTTACAAATTAATTTTAATCGAATTACTTAAAATAGCAGAATTTGAAAATATGTATTTCAAGCCAATAAGGCTGCAGTTTTATTTCTTTAATAAAATTTTTATTTCAACTGCGATACAATTTTAATGGATGGTATACTAATATAGGTTGTTAAAATTCCATTTTCCTTAGCTTACCAATTTCAATGCAAAATAGAGTTGTATGAGGCATTACTTCCTTCGGATCCTGAAAATTTTTTTGAGATATTGATTTGTTGTTTCATTAAAATATTAAACTGCTTTTTCGGATTTCTTTTATCAATTGATTTTTACAATCCACAAACACAAAAATAGGTCCGACCAAGATTTCATTCTATAGCTTTTGTTTTCTCCACCCATCCATAAGAATTCCATCTACCATATTTAAAAATCGATCAAGAGCGATGGATTTTTTGGTTTCAATAGTTTACATTTGGAGTCAACAATTCTTTTGTTTGCAATTTAGAATGATGAAAATATGAGTGAGATTTTAAGACGTCAAATTGAGAAAATTACGCCATTAACTGACCTGGAGTTCGAGTACATTCTGTCTCATTTTACCTTGAAAAAATTTAAAAAGCATCAGATTTTAATTCTAGAAGGAGATACCGTACAAAATGATTATTTTGTGATTAATGGTTTGTTAAAAGCATCTTACCTGAATAAGGAAGGGAAAGAGCACATCATGCAATTTGCAATGGAAGATTGGTGGATTACCGATTATCAAGCATATTTTAATCAAACGGAAGCTACTTTTACCATTGATGCATTAGAACCTACCGAAGTACTTACTTTGTCTCTCTATAACCGAGAGAAACTCTGTGCAGATATGCATAAAATAGAACATTTTTTCAGGAAAAAGTCTAATAATGGTTATATCGCACTCCAAAGAAGGATTTTGTCTCTGCTGAATAGCAATGCCAAAGAACGCTACGAACAATTTATTTCTCAATATCCCACACTTTTACAACGGTTGCCCAAAACATTAATCGCTTCATATTTAGGTGTTTCCAGAGAAACCTTGAGTCGGTTTTCGGTGTAACGTGATGTAGGTCACAAAAAAGTTGTGAGGTAGGTCCTGTTGTTTGTGGGGAGCTGCATTTACCTTTGCACTATCAAATCATTAAAAAATGAATAGTAAAATGAGTCAGAACAAGTTTTTATCCAAGATTTTTTTTTTAACGGGTTGTATTCTTTTTTTAGGGATTAATATGATAAATGCACAAACAATAAAATCTATCAAAATGAGCAAAAAAGTATTATTCGTGGTTACGAGCCACGACAAATTAGGAAATACTGGTGAATCTACCGGTTATTATTTAGGTGAAGTTACACATCCTTGGGCTGTATTAGTAGATGCTGGTTACGAAATAGATTTCGTGAGTCCAAAAGGTGGAAACCCGCCGTATTATGGAAATACTCCAGATGATAAGGTTAATGAAAGATTTTTGGCAGATGAATATTATCAAAATAAAATTCAGAACACCATGACGCCTTCAGAAGTAAATCCTGATGAATTTGTGGGGATTCTTTATGCTGGAGGTCACGGTACGATGTGGGATTTTGCAGATAATGAAGAATTGGCAGTAATCGCACAAAAAATCTACGAAAAAAATGGAATCGTAAGTGCGGTTTGTCACGGTCCTGCCGGATTGGTGAACATTAAACTCAGCAATGGAAAATACTTGGTAGATGGCAAAAAAATCAATGCTTTCACCAACGAAGAAGAAGCTGCTGTGAAATTAGATGAAGTGGTTCCATTTAGATTAGAATCTAAATTAATAGAACGCGGAGCCAAGTTTGAAAAATCTGGTTTATGGCAAACTCACGTTACCGTAGACGAAAGAGTGGTAACAGGACAAAATCCTCAATCTGCTCATGCAGTTGGCGAAGCTGTTTTAGAAGAACTTAAAAAACTATAATAGTTAAGAATACAAAAGAGACTGTTTTCAGTCTCTTTTTTTTTGTGCTAAATTGAAATTTTCTTTGAATAATCAAGATAAATCTTGTAATCATAGCAAAGCTTCAACCCTTCACAAAATGATATAAAAAAATGAAGCCGGGAAAATGCCTGGCTCCATTTAACTGTATTAAAAATTTGTGTTCGATTGCTTACTTTACTGCTAGTAGATCTACCATTTCAAGTACAGGTTCTTTAGCAAGTAATTCAGAAGCATTAGCCATTAAAGCCTTTGCAATCTCACCATTCAAATAATGTCTTAAATAAATGTAATTGCGTATATTTGAGAGTTACAAGCAACCCTAAAACGAAATTATAAAAATTGCCAGAGTTGCATAATGCATTCCAGCAAAGACACGCAAGGTGGTAAAACAGAAAAAGATGGAGCATAAAAGACTAAATATTGTAACTTTTGTTATGAAAATGGAGAATTTAAAGGAGGAAATGTTACCCTAAAAGAATTTTCTGAAATGACAAAAAAGGGAATGATAAAAGGTAGAAAAAGTAAAATTTTTGCTTGGATTTTTTCAATAACTTTTATGCTTGGACATTTAGAATGTTGGAGAAATTAAACTTTATCGACATGATAATAGACGAATTAATAAAAGATAAGACAATAAAACCAAAAGAAAAAACAGAAACTATTAGCAAGTGGATTTTGGACAAATCTTTACCATTTGACGAACTTATTACTTATGCTAAAAAACAAAAAGACCCCGCAAAGGCGACCTGTATTGAAGCAATGGAATATGCTACCAAACAAAATCCAGACTTAGCAGATGACACTGTTTTAGCATTTGTTACTTATACATTAACAGAAAAAGCACCAAGAATAAAATGGGAAAGTGCAAAAGTGATTGGTAATATTGCACATTTATTTCCAACAAAATTGGAAAAATCTATTGATAATTTGCTGACTAATACTGAACATGAAGGAACGGTTGTACGATGGAGTTCAGCTTTTGCATTAGGCGAAATTCTAAAAGTCAAGACCAAATACAACAAAGACTTATTTCCTATAATAGAAACTCTTTGCCTCAAAGAAGAAAAAAACAGTATAAAAAAAATATACTTGGACGCAATTAAAAAGACAAAGAAATAAAGGCAGCTTGTAACAGGCAAGCCTCGAAACTTTGTATGCAAGGCTAAACAACTTCTTCATCCAAACTTGAGCAAACAATTATTGAAATAGAAATTTAATATATTTACAATGCCAAAATGTTTTTTAAAACAACACTATTATGGACATTACAAATCTTCCCGAACATTTATTTGAAAGTAACTACACGGACACATCAGACCTGCAAATTGCTAATTACGAGGTGTATAAACATGTTTCCAAAAATAAGATTAACCTAAACAAAAATGTATTCAGTTTTTTGTTGGACGGACAAAAGGACATTCACTTTTCTAATGACATCGTTTCAATAGATCATACACAATCCTTGCTCCTTGCGTCGGGGAATTTTTTAACAACAGAAATTGTTGGGGCAAATAGTTATAGTTGCCTTCTCTTTTTCTTTTCTCAAAAAAACATTAATGATTTTTTATTGAAATATGGGCATTTATTTAACCCAAATGACTTTAATAAAGCAGCTACCAGTAGTCCTTATTTCCTTATGGAAAAAGACAGTTTTATTATCCATTTTATTAATTCTATTCAACAAATTTACGGATTGAATCAAACAATCTCTCAAAAGATTCTGGAATTGAAATTTGAAGAAATTATGCTGTATCTGGCTGATAAGTATGGGCAAAGTTTTTTTGTTTATCTACATTCATTATTAATCAATGAAAGAGAATTATCTTTTAAAATGGTCATTGAAAAAAATCTGTACACGAGTTTGAATATTGAAGAGGTCGCTTTTCTATGCAATATGAATTTATCTACTTTTAAGCGAAAATTTACACAATTATATCAAGAGTCTCCTGGAAAATGGTTTCAACTAAAACGGCTCAACAAAGCCAAAAAATTATTGCTTAATAATGAAGCGACACCATCAGAAATCTATATGGACTTTGGTTATGATAGCTTATCAAATTTTAGCACAGCCTTTAAAAATGAATTTGGTTACAGTCCAAAAAACATGATGAAAACTTGACCTTTTTTCATAAGTTTTTGAACTAAATAAAAAAGCCTCACAAGTTTCAATGAGCTACATTTGTTAAAACAAAATTGGTTTAATTTAAAAATATAAAGACATGAAAAAATTAGGATTATTAGTTCGACTAGAAGCAAAAGCTGGAAAAGAAAAAAATGTTGAAGAGTTTATTACAAGTGCCTTGCCACTTGCTAATGAAGAAGCGGGTACTATCACATGGTATGCGTTCCGTATTGACGCTTCTACATTTGGCATTTTTGACACTTTTTCAGATGAAGAAGGCAGAGAAGCACATCTTGGTGGTAAGATTGCAAAGGCGTTAATGGAAAATGCACCTGAATTGTTGGCTACTGCACCATCTATAGAGAAAATAGACGTTTTAGCGGCTAAATAAACATACCACAATTATTATAAAATGGAAGCCTGTCAAAGTTCTGTAAATTAACTTTGCCAGGCTTCCTTGGTTTAAATCAGCTTGCAAAAATTAAGATCAAACTGAGCAAGAAGTGTAAGCGCTCATCGAGGTGAATAAAATAAAATAAAAGGCCTTAAATTCGAAACTAAATAATTATTCAATAATAGTTGTGTAAACAACTATTTATTTCGTAACTTTGTGGTTGCTTAAACAACTATAATAATGAATGCGACAGATTTGTTAACAAATGAGAATAAATATAACTTATTGGCAGGCAGAGTACCCTTATTGTTGAATAGATATTTAGGACAGCAGTTTAAAAATGAAGGAATAAACTTAACTCGCGAGCAATGGTCTATCTTGGCTATTTTGTATCATTCAGACGGGGTTTCACAACAGTTTCTGGCTGAAGCTACAAGTCGAGACAAGCCCAGTGTTACCCGTTTAGTGGATAATTTGGAAAAATTAGGTTTTGTGGAGCGTAGAAATCATGAAACTGATCGACGATTAAATTTGATATTTCTTACTGATAGCGGTAAACAAATGCAAGATCCCATTTTAAATGTAGTAAGTGAAACTATTGAAAAAGCTATAAAAGGATTAACAGAAGAGCAGATTTTAGCTATTCGTGATGCTTTTCAGATAATTTATGAAAATATAAAATAAACTATGAAACGATTTTTTTTATGTTTAGGAATCATGTTTTCTCAACTTGGTTTTAGTCAAATTCAGGTAGAGAAGGAAGTAAGCAGTTTGATACAATCTGCTTTAAATAAAGATGTAGAAATCATTACGAATGGTTTAGAAAAAGAAAAACTTCAAAACGAAGTTCGTTCCGTGAAAGCTAAATATATTCCGAGAGTTGAAGCGAATGCGCTTTATGGATATTTAAATAGCGAAGGTTCATTAGATATTCCAACTGTTCAATTGCCTATTACGGGAACAGAATTGTTTGGGGGCTCTTCTAATTTTTCAACAAAAGGTCAGGCTTTTCATGCTGGCGTTACGGCAAAAGCAGTTTTGTTTAGCGGTGGACAAATTTATAATGGAGCAAAAGCACTACAAAATAAAGCAGAGGGAACCGGCTATATGATGGAATTACGAAAAGATCAAGTTATTCGTGAAATATTACTCGATTTAGATCAATTAGAAATGTTGAATGTAGCAGAATCCTTAATTCAAGAAAGTGAAAAAAGATTAAATAAAGAAACGGAACGAGTTGAAAAAGCAATTGCTCAAGGTTTGGCTATTCCTTACGATCGTGATAAAATTAAGTTAGCATCTTTAGAATTAGAAACAAAGAAAGAAGATGTTTTGAACAAAAGAGAATTATTAGCTTTAAAAATTCAACAAGCAACAGGTTGGTCTACCGAACAAATTTTAAATATTCAACATAATGTTAATCCAATTTTGATTTTTGAAGATATAAATTCAAACAATAGAAACGAAATGCTCGCTTTAGAAGCGTTCGATAAAGCCGCATCTTATGCTATTAAGAAAGAAAAAGGAACATTTTTACCTTCAATCGGGGCTTTTGGTGGATATTCTTACACTTCGATTTTCAATAGCGAACTAGAAATTCCGTTATCAACTATTAATAGAACCGCAAATCTAAAAATGGATGAATTAACAATGAATCCTACTTGGATGGTTGGGGTTGCAATGAAGTGGGAATTGTTTTCGGGCTTTGAACGAAAGCATAAATTAGAAACAGCACAATTAAGTAAAAAACAAATTGAAGCAAAACGAATTGATACAGAAGAAAAAATTGCGCTTCAATTAGAAAAAACAAAAAAAGATTACGAAACATCTTTAAAACAATTAGATATAGCGAAACAGCGCGAAGTTATTGCAAAAAATAATAACGAAGTTGCTTCTAAACAATACCGAGCTGGTTTAATCAGTGTTACAGATCGATTATCTGCCGAAAATGATATTTACAAAGAGTCTTTAAATAAAATAGAAACAACCATAAAACAGCGTCAGGCAGCAATAGATGTTTATCAAGCTTCAGGAAGTTTGCTTCAATATATAAAAAGTAATTAGTTATGAAAAAGTTATTAGTATTTATAGGAATTTGCACAATAGCTTCATGTTCGAATAAATCGGAAGTTGCAAAATCAATCCAAGGAAAAATAGAACGAGATGAAATTGCTGTTGTGGGAAAATTAGCGGGCAGAATTGATAAAATCTTAGTAAATGAAGGCGATTATGTGGAAAAAGGAGATACATTGGCAATTTTAGACATTCCGGAAGTTGCCGCTAAAAAAGCACAAGCACAAGGAGCTGTGAAATCGGCTGAAGCCCAATACGAAATGAGTGTTCACGGAGCAACTTCGAATCAATTAAAACAATTGAACGCTAAAAAAGCAGCTTTAACCGAGCAATATCAATTTGCGAAAAAATCATTAAACCGATTAGAAGCAATGGTAAAAGATTCGTTAGTTCCGCAACAACAATACGACGAAGTTTTTGCTAAATATCAAGGAGCGCAGGCACAGTTAATCGCGGTAGATGCCGAAATAGCAGATGTTAAAAATGGAGTTAGACTAGAACAGCAAACAATGGCTTTAGGTCAACAAGACCGTGCTTTAGGAGCTTTACAAGAAGTTGCTGTTGCAGAAAAAGAACGTTATATTATCGCACCTCAAGATATGAAAATCGATGCTGTAACGCTTAAATTGGGGGAGTTGGCTTTACCTGGTTATACATTGTTTAAAGGTTCGTTGCCTGAAACAACTTATTTTAGATTTACGGTTCCTGAAAGTAGTATTTCGGCTTACGAAAAAGGAAAAGCGGTTTCGGTTCATGTTCCATATAAAAAAGTGGATATTACAGGAACGATTCAAAACGTAAAACAAATTGGCGCGTACGCAAATATTGCAACAGCTTATCCCGATTATGATATTCAAGATCCTTTATATGAAGTAACGGTTCGTCCCACGCAAATGCAAGATGCGAAAGATCTGTTAGCTAAATCTACGGTAACCATAAAGAAATAGCATGAAAACGTTTATAAATTTATTAAAAAGAGAATTTAAATTGTTTTGGGGCAATGATGTATTGAAAATGCTTTTTTTTGGTGCTCCGTTGTTATATGGAATTTTAATTGGATATGTTTACAGTAAAGGTAAAGTAACCGATTTGCCGATTGTTGTTGTAGACGAAGATCAATCTTCTATGAGTGCCAAAGCAATTGAAATGATGCAGGATAACGAAATTTTATCAATTTCGGCTTTGCAATTCGATACACAAAAGTTAGATCGATTGATGATTGAAAAGGATGCGGCTTGTGTGGTTTTAATTCCAAAAGGATTCGAAAAAAATGTTTTAACAAAGCAGTACCCCGAAATTACTACCATTGTAAATACATCGAATGTTTTAACAGCAAATTACGCTTCGGGCGCTTTGCAGGTTGTTTTAGGAACTTTAAAAGTAGGAACTCAAATAGAAACTTTGCGCAAACAAGGAACGCCCGAAAATTTGATTATGAGCCAATACGAACCATTTAAAACAACTTTTATTAAAAAAAATAATCGCAGTACAAACTATATGTATTTCTTGTGGCCGGGCGTTTTGGCTACCGTTTTACAACAGGTTTTATTACTTGGTTTAGCGCTTTCTTTCGCTTCCGAATTCGAAAACGGAACTTTTATCAATTTAGTAAAACAAACTAAAAATACATTCTCTTTAATTGCAGTTAAAATCATTCCGTATTTAATTATGAGTTTTGCGGTTTGGCTTATGTATTGGGCATTTACGTGGTGGTTTAACATTCCATTTTACAATAATTTAGGCGCCCTTACTTTAATTGCCGGTGTTTTTATAGTAGCAGTTTGCTTTATCGGAATTTTGATTAGTATTTTAATCCCGAATCAATTAAAAGCAACCGAAATTTTAATGGTTGTGGCAACGCCAAGCTTTATGATTTCAGGATTTACGTGGCCTTTAAGTCAAATGCCGGAATGGATTCAAGTAATTGCAAGCGGAATTCCGTTAACACATTTTTTACCCGCTTTCCGAATTCTGATTATCGAAAACGGAACGGTCGATTTAACGTATCCGTATATTATAAACATGCTTATTATTGCTTTAGTTTGCGGAACATTGAGTTTTATTGCTTTAAAATGGAAAACTCGAAGAATTTTAAAAAGCCAAACAATAGAGTTAAATGAACCTACAAAAAAGTAATACAATTGGAGTTAGCTTATGGAAGTAGAATTAAAATATACCCAACCAGGTTAACCAACACCAAACTTTTTAATAAAATATTTTAACAAGAATTACCGATAAAATGTCTTGGATACATATTTTTTCGATAATATTGACCTAGTCAAAGAAATAGTCATGATAGAGGATAATAATTATTAGAGATTGCACAATTCCTTAGAAGGACTTAGCCAAGTAAAATTATAAGAAAGAAAAAACAGTTGAAGGAATGCTTTCAACTACGCCTTCGCTTTCGATTCACTGAGTCCCCCATTTGTAAAACGTAGTAGAATATTGTATAGTTTTAACTTGTACAAAATAAGGAAGCCTACAATGTTAATTTAGACACATCAATACCAATAAAATACAAATGTACGTCTTCAAACTAATTTGGACACCTTATTGTAAAAATTAAGATAGTGTTTGGTTTATAAAATTAGTATTTTTTCTTGATTGTACAATTGCCTTCTTTTAGCAATTGTTTTTGTTTAATAACGACATTTGCTCAAGGATTTTATCAGATCTTCCAAAATATACATCAGCTGGTGTTAAGTTGTTTAAAGATTCGTGATATCTGTTATTATTGTAATTTACAACAAATTCATTTAAAGCTTGAGTTAATTCCTCTGGATAAAAATGATTCAGTTTAACCACATTTTTCATAGTTCTATGATAACCATAACACCAAATGGTTATCAAATAACATTAGAAGGAAAAGCCGATGAGATTGAAAATTCCTTATCTGAATTAAATGTGTATCTCGATTAAAAGAACAAAACCACCTTATGATATGGTGGTTTTGTTCTGTGAGATACTTTAAACTTGTTTAACACCCATAAACAAGTTTATTTTTTCAACAACACGAAGACTGTTCAAATCTTCTTCACTGTACTTTCTAAACTTTTTAAAATTTTGACCCACTCTTTGGAGCAAACAATCTTTAATTAAAATTAGGTCTGATTCTGTAAACATAAAAGGTGAGATTAGTGAATTATTACGCTTACTAATATAGTGAAATTTTAACATAAATACATTATCATAATTTTATATTTCTATTTAGTAAAAATCAACAATTCGATAACTTAATTATTTGATAATTTAAAAATTAATTATTTAATAAACAACTTTAAATCCTAATAATGTTAACAAATGAAGACAAAAATTTAAAAATTTTTCACAGGCTTCTACATACGTATATTGGTTGCTGCCCAAAACACAGATAAAAACTTCCAAGTCTTGTATTTCTCCTGTATAAGGATCTACAATAGAGAGCTTCTTCCCAGTAAAATCCATAAACAGTTTGTCGCCAGCCTTATGGGTAAAGTGCATCACTGTATATACCTCTTTCGTACATTCCCGATACCAATATCTAAACTGGGTAATTTCATAACCATCGGGATGTTTGGTGTAATATTCCTGCCAAAGCAGTTCTTTGGTAACTCCGGTTTTACGGAGCTCTTTATCAAAATAAGGAAAGTACTTTTCTAAAGTTAATAACTGGGGACTTTTGTTCTTATGAACGAACTTAAATAAGTTATTAAGTTCCTCGAGTGTCATAGCCTACACTTCGTAGCTGGTAAGGTTGTAACGTTTAAAAAAATCAATATACTTGCTGACGGTTTTGCGCGAAAGTCCTATAATCAGGCTTATTTTTCGCTTGCTTACCCCTTCGCTGTAGAGCTTAAAAATCTGTTTTATTTTTCGCACATCTATTTGTGTATTTGCCATCTTTTTAATAAAAAAGATCGGAAAATCTTTACAGATAGAATCAATTTTTAGTGGTTCACCTTCACCCGTTGCAGGTGGTTCACTTTTAGCCGTTGCGCTATGCTCACTTTAATCCGCTAAAGGTGGTATACTATAGCCGTTTTTTGCAGGCTTATTGGTTTCCCTTTAGATTTTCCGCTACAAATCGTTCGCAGTATTCTTTAATTTGCTGTCTGACTTGTCTTAACTGTTCGTTTATTTCTTCGTCTGTTCCTATTGCTTTTGCTGGGTCTGAAAAGTTGTGATGAAACTTCTTTGCCTTAGTCGGAAAAAACGGACAGCGTTCTTTGGCATTATCGCAAACTGTAACGACAAAATCAAAATCAATGTCGTAATATTCATCAATGTTGTTTGACGTATGATTT
>JBEBXO010000043.1:0-21327 GCA_040391585.1 Paenimyroides ummariense
AAATTAATTTTAATTAAACATTCCATTCCCAATAAAGGGAGTGCAAAATTACACATTTTATTTTACTATACAAATTTGTTGCTTTTATTTTTACTATCCTTTTACAACCAATATATTTCTGTAAAACAAATACTTTATATAAAACAAACTATAATCCCCGACAAAGTTTAAAACGCTGTCAAGGTTTACTTTAAAATTTGCTTTCTTAATGCACATCTAGCCAGTTAAATATATTCTGAAATAAAACAAATTTTGTATCTTTACAAAACAAAGTTAACAACAATGGATTTAACAACAAGAAAATATAATTTTATACGCCAGTTGATAAATATTGATGAAGAAAGTATTATTGAAGCTTTAGAACGTGTTCTAAATCAACAAAAAAAGGAAGACACTGTTATTGAAACCGATATAAAGCAAGAGCTAGACCTTCGTTTAGAAAGTTACCAGAAAAAGCCTCATGATCTTTTAGATTGGGAAGATGTTAAAAATGAGTGGTAATGAATTATTCTGTAAAATTATTACCAGTTGCTTATACGGATTTACTAAAAGCAAAAAATTGATACAATAATCAAAGTACCAAACTTGGAAAAGATTTTAAAGGAGAAGTAAATAAAGAAATTGATTACATTAGTAAAAATCCTTTATATTATCAGAGAAAACACAGAGAAATTAGAAAATCATTAATTAACCGTTTTCCTTATGGAATATTTTTTCTTTTTGAAGAAGAAAATAGAAGAATTGTTATTATTGGCATTCTACACACAAAACGTAATCCTACTATAATAAAAAAAAAGAATTAAAAACAAAAACCGTTGATTAATCAACGGTTTTTGTTTAATGCGCATCTAACCAATTGGTACCCTCGCCTATTTCAACTTCTAACGGAACAGCTAACTTAAAAGCATTTTCCATTTCTTGTTTAATAATTGGTTTTACTTTTTCTAATTCTGTTTTAGGAACATCAAACACCAATTCATCATGCACTTGTAACAACATCTTGGTTTCCAAGTTTTCTTTTATCAATCGGTTGTGAATATTAATCATTGCAATTTTAATAATATCGGCTGCCGATCCCTGTATAGGCGCATTCACCGCATTGCGTTCTGCCCCGCCACGAACCACAGCATTTTGCGAATTGATGTCTTTTAAATATCGGCGACGACCCGAAACGGTTTGTACATAACCGTATTCACGTGCAAATGCTATTTGATCGTCGATATAATCACGTAATTTTGGATAGGTTGCGTAATAAGCATCAATTAATTCTTTACTTTCGGCACGACTTAAACTTGTTTGCTGACTTAAACCAAATGCCGAAACACCGTAAATAATACCAAAGTTTACCGTTTTAGCGTTGCTACGTTGTTCGCGCGTAACATCATTTAACGCTACATTAAAAACTTTTGCAGCTGTTGACCTATGGATATCTTCATGCTTATTAAACGATTCAATCATATTAGGCTCTTGGCTTAAAGCGGCAATAATACGCAATTCTATTTGAGAATAATCGGCAGAAACCAACGCATGGTTTTCATCTCTGGCAACAAATGCTCTACGAACTTTTTGTCCGCGTTCGGTACGAATTGGGATATTCTGCAAATTCGGATTATTCGAACTTAAGCGCCCCGTAGCAGCAACCGCCTGCATATAATCGGTATGTACGCGAGCTGTTTTTGGATTGATTTGTGTTGGCAACGCATCAACATAGGTGTTTTGTAGTTTAACTATTTGTCGCCATTCTAAAATATCACGAACTACTTCATTGTCTTTTGCCAAATCGCTCAAAACTTCTTCGCCCGTTGCGTATTGCCCGGTTTTGGTTTTCTTTATTTTGCCCGAACCAATTTTAAGTTTTTCAAAAAGTATGATTCCCAATTGTTTTGGCGATGCCAGATTGAATTCTTCTCCGGCTGTTTCAAATATTTTTGTTTGAAGATTTTGCGCTTCGGCTGATAATTCTACCGAAAGTGTTTTTAGATAATCAACATCTAATTTGATTCCTTCTGATTCCATTTCGGCTAAAACAGAAACCAACGGACTTTCGATTTTATCAAATAATTCTCTTGTTTTGCTTTGATCTAATTTGGGAGCAAAAACTTCTTTCAGCTGATAAGTTACATCGGCATCTTCACCTGCGTATTCCTTTACATCATCTACCGAAACATCGCGCATAGATTTTTGTCCTTTGCCTTTTTTACCGATTAATTCTTCGATCGATTTTGGCTGATACTGTAAATAGGTTTCTGCTAAAACATCCATATTATGACGCATATCGGGGTTTATCAAATAATGCGCAATCATGGTATCAAACAAAAATCCCTTTACCTCAACATTATAATTTTTAAGGACTTTGATATCGTATTTTAAGTTCTGACCGATTTTTACAATTTGATCATTCTCTAAAAATGGTCGCAAAATTTCGATCAATTCTTGCGCTTCGTCTTGATTTTCCGGAAACGGAATGTAATATGCCGCTCCTTTCGCATACGAAAACGACATACCCACCAATTCTGCCAAGTTAGCATCAATACTGGTTGTTTCGGTATCAAAACACACTTCGGTTTGTTCTAACAAAGTTTTTACAAATAACTGTACAGCAAATTTTCCTTGAACTAGCTGATAAAAATGATCGGTGTTTGATAAGGTTTTATAATAACCTTCATCGGTAATTTTAATTTCACTGTCGCCGGTTTCAAAAAGCGAAAACTGATCGATACTTTTTACAGCTTGCTTGCCAATTGGTGTTGGCTGAACCATTACGGCTTCATCGGCAAAAATTTTATCGAACTGTTCTTTCATTCTGCGGAATTCCAATTCTTGAAAAATAGCATCTGTTTTTTCAACATCGGGCTTTTCTAACCTAAAAAATTCTTCTTCAAATTCAACCGGACAATCTAAAAAGATACGTGCCAGTTTTTTTGAAAGCAGACCGATTTCTTTATTGGCTTCGATCTTTTCCCGCATTTTTCCTTTGAGCTTATCGGTATTTTCCAACAAATTTTCCATTGAACCGAATTCTGCCAACAATTTCTTTGCTGTTTTCTCGCCAACGCCCGGTAATCCTGGAATATTATCAACAGCGTCGCCCATCATTCCCAAGAAATCAATCACCTGTAACGGATCGTTCACTTCAAATTTCTCTTGAACTTCTTTAACACCCCATATTTCAATACCGTTGCCCATACGTGCGGGGCGGTACATAAAAATATTTTCGGAAACCAGCTGCGCATAATCTTTATCGGGCGTAACCATAAACACCTGAAAACCTTCTTTTTCTGCTTTTTTTGATAATGTTCCAATTAAATCGTCGGCTTCAATTCCCGGAACTTCAATAATAGGAATGTGCATGGCACGCAAAATCTCGTGAATATAAGGTATTGCAATTTTAATAGCCTCGGGTGTTTCATCGCGGTTTGCCTTGTAATCGGCATACATTTCGCATCGTGCCTGGCTTCCATCTTTATCAAAAGCTACTGCCAAATAATCGGGACGTTCGCGTTTTATCACATCCATTAACGAGTTCATAAAACCCATAATTGCCGATGTATCTAACCCTTTTGAGTTTATACGAGGATTTTTTATAAAAGCATAATACCCACGAAAAATAAGCGCGTAGGCATCTAAAAGAAATAAACGTTTCTGGTTGTTCATACTAACTGTTTCAAGAGCATCAAAATTACAAAAAAGATATGAGTTGTACGTTTTTAGTTATGTTTTAGAAATCACCTATTTAAAACCCTAATCAAATATGTTAAAGTATTAAAAAGAACGTGGTGTAAAAAAACAAACTTATGTACTTTTGATAAACTAAAATTTAGAATGATTCAAAAATTTATATATTTCATCTTACTTTTCATAGTATTGGGCGAAGTTTATACATACCACCTTATTTATAAATTCACAAAAAAAAGATCGGTTGTTTTCGCCTATTTACTATTACTTATAACCATAATTATCAGTTTGCTTTTTTACTTTAATGGAGCCGATAAATCTAAAGGTCAAACATCAGAAAGCATGCATATTATGGCATTAATGTTGCTTTTTCTGCTGCCTAAAATTCTTATAAGCATTCCACTTTTGGTTGAAGATACGTTCCGTTTTACGCGTTGGACAAGCAATAAATTCATTTATAAAAAAATAGTTAAAAACTCGCGCAGTAGTTTGCTTACCAAAATAGCACTTACAGCTGCTGGCTTGTTAACATTATCGATACTTTACGGCGTTTTTATTGGAAAATACAATTTTAAAGTTCGTGAGAAAACCATTGTTTTTAAAGATTTGCCTAATGGTTTTGATGGATTGAAGGTTTTACAGATATCCGATTTACACGTGGGAAGCTGGGATAACAAAGCGGCAATTGAAAAAGGCATTGAAATGATTAATTCGCAAGAATACGATGTTCTACTTTTTACGGGCGATTTTGTAAATACGTTGGCAACCGAAGCCGACCCGTGGATTGAAGCTTTGCAAAAAATTAAAACTCCTAAATATGGTAAATTCGCTGTTTTAGGAAACCACGATTACGGTGAATACGTTAAATGGGATACCGAAGCTGCTAAAGAACAAAATTTTGTGGCAATTAAGAATAATATTGAGGAAAGTGGTTTTAAGCTGCTTTTAAATGAAAACGTGGTTTTAAAAAGCAACAACGACTCTATTTATTTATTAGGTGTTGAAAATTGGGGATTGAACTTTAAAAAAGCAGGCGATTTAAAAAAAACATCACAAAATGTTCCAAACAATGCCTTTAAAATTGTAATGACGCACGATCCGTCGCATTGGGATGCAGAGATTGTAAATCATCAACAGAAATATCAGCTTACCTTATCGGGTCATACACATGGTATGCAATTTGGTTTTGAAATTCCAAAAGTTTTAGAATGGAGCCCGGCAGCATATATTTACCCTGAATGGGGTGGTTTGTACAACAAAGGGCAACAATATATTTATGTAAACAGAGGGTTTGGATTTCATGCGTATTCCGGACGAGTAGGAATTTGGCCAGAGATTACTTTATTAGAATTAAAAAAAAGCAAATAATAAAAGGTTAATTACCGAAAAATTATAATTTTGTACCAATAGAAAAAAGAGTGATATGTCGAAATTTGGTGATTTAATTAACTCAAACACTCCCGTATTGATTCAGTTTACTGCTGAACACAATCCGGAATGCGAGCAAATGCAACAAATTATAGAAGAGGTAGCAGTAGAAATGGGAGAAAAACTAACCATAATTAATATTGATACACTAAAAAATCCGGAACTAGTAGAAGCTTTGCGCATAAAAACCGAACCTACCTTAATGGTTTACAAAAACGGCGCAATGGTTTGGCGACAATCAGGAATTACCGATAAAAATTCATTGGTAATGATTGCCAAAGCGTTTAATTAAAAAACATACAAAACCATAAAAAGGAAACATCTCAATTTACGAGATGTTTTTTTTATTTGTAGATTTACCCTAATAAAATTTAGAAAATGTTTACAGTAAAAGAAATTGAAGAAGCGCATGCAAAAGTAAAATCGGGTGCTGATTTTCCGAAATACATTCAAGAAATTAAAAAAATGCGAGTAACTGGTTTTGAAACTTGGGTTAAAGATAGTCATACCAATTATTTTGGTAGCAATGATTTTTCTGTACAATCAAATCCGCAATACGATGATCTAATTATTTCAGACAACCTGAATAAAGAGGAGTTTGCTCGTTTACTAAAGATTCATCAACAAGGCGAAACAGATTATTTTACTTTTTGCAATCATTGTGCAGAAACAGGAATTGAAAAATGGATTGTTTCTTTAGATGCATTAACTTGTACTTACTATAATAAAAAAGGAGATTTAGTTTTAACAGAACAGATTCCGGGTTAAGATTATAAAACAGAAAAGAAGCTGTCTAAAAAGTATTCAACGTTGTCATTCCGAACTTGTTTCGGACACGAGCTTGCGAACTGACGAAGTAATCTCATTGTGTTGATTTTCAACCTTAATGAGAAGCTGAAATGAATTCAGCTTGACAATCGCAGGAATTTTAGGACAGCCTCTTTTTTATACAAAACTGTTGTTTTTAAATATATCTTGATTAATCTGATCAATGTAGTTCAACACCTCATCTTTACCAAATTCGCTTTCAGACGATGTTACAAAAAACGGAGGCACTTCTTCCCAACCATTGGCGTGTAACGCTTTTGTATAAGCTGCCGTATGTTTTTGAATACTTCCTTTACTAATTTTGTCGGCTTTTGTAAAGATAATTCCAAACGGAACACCACTTTCACCCAAATAGTTAATAAATTCTAAATCTATCTTTTGTGCTTCGTGACGAATATCAACCAAAACAAAAGCACTTACCAATTGTTCGCGTTTTTCAAAATATTCGGTAATGAATTTCTGAAAGATCGCTTTTGTTGATTTTGAAACTTTTGCATAACCATATCCAGGTAAATCGACCAAAAACCAATTACTGTTAATTTTAAAATGATTAATTAGCTGTGTTTTCCCAGGGCGACTTGATGTTTTTGCAAGATTTTTATTATTGGTAAGCATATTAATCAGTGAAGATTTCCCAACATTAGATCGACCTATAAACGCATATTCTGGAATAGGCTCGGTTGGACATTTCTTTACATCGGAATTACTTATGATAAATTCAGCGGTGTTAATCTTCATACTTACTTTATATTTCGTTTTTCAAACCATTGGTCTAAAATCTCATTAAACTCATTCGGTTTTTCCATCATTGCAGCGTGTCCGCATTTATCAATCCAAAAAAGATCAGAATCTGGCAATAATTGATTAAATTCTTCGGCAACATCAGGTGGTGTAACAATATCGTTTCTACCCCAAATAATACAAGTTGGTGTATTCATTTTAGGCAAATCTTTCGCCATATTATGACGGATTGCACTTTTGGCAATGGTTAATGTTTTTATCAGTTTCATACGATCGTTTACTGTTGCATAAACATCGTCAACTATTTCTTTGGTAGCCACTGCGGGGTCGTAAAAAACATCTTCTGCCTTCTTTTTTATAAACTCGTAATCGCCACGGCGCGGGTACGAATCGCCCATTGCACTCTCGTACAAACCAGAACTTCCCGTAATTATTAACGCTTCAACAAATTCCGGGTGCATTTTGGTGTAATATAACGCAATATGTCCGCCTAAAGAATTCCCCAAAAGTATAACTTTATCGTATTTTTTATGCTTTATAAAATCGTGTACAAACTTTGCAAAAGCCTTTACATTCGTCTTTAATATGTTTAATGTATAAATAGGTAATTCGGGCAGCACCACTTTATAACCTTTTTTAGGGAAATAATCAGACACTCCATCAAAATTACTTAATCCACCCATTAAACCGTGTAAAATAACAATTGGTGTTCCTTCACCAATCTCAATATATCTAAATTTTCCTTCTTCTATTATGTTTCGCTCCATATATGCGATTTCAATTCGTACAAATATACGATATTAATAAAAAACCGTGTAAAGTTAAAGTAGTTTAATTACTAATTGATATTTAACATACACTACACAGCCTTTTTTGTTATTTAAATGTTTTGCATTTTTATGCGGTAAATCTACATTTATTTTGAAAGATACTTATATATTTTTTAAGGTAACTTAAAAATCTTTAAAAATTATTTCACCTCTTATAATCAACCACTTACAAAACAGAAGCAAACAAACAAAAACTTATCAACAAAGTGGTAAAAAGTGGTAGGAAGTGGTAAAATTTTACTTACTTTTGTTTTGTAAATAATCTTATGTAAAAATTTAATGCAACCAATAGTAGGTACATACGAATGTAAAATTGACACCAAAGGAAGGGTGTTGATACCTGCTGCATTAAAAAAACAACTGGTTTCTGTTGGCGATGGTTTTATTCTAAAGCGCTCTGTTTATGAGAAATGCGTAGAACTTTGGCCTATGAACGAATGGAACAAAATGTTAGAAAAATTAAACGAATTAAACCGCTTTAACCGCAAGGCAGACACCTTTATTCGCAAGTTTATGGCGGGTGTAAAGATAGTTGATATCGATGACGCCGGGCGTTTACAAATGAGTAAAGATTTGGTTGAATTCGCAAACATTTCTAAAGATGTGGTGTTTTCATCGAAAATTAACCTAATTGAAATCTGGGATAAAAATTTATACGAACAAATAGTAAACGATGAAGAAATTGACTTTGGCGATTTAGCCGAAGAAGTGATGGGATCAATAAATAATTATGGAGCATAACGAATACGAATATCACAACCCCGTACTTTTAAAAGAAACGGTTAACGGTTTAAACATAAAACCCGATGGCGTTTATGTGGATGTTACTTTTGGCGGTGGCGGACATTCTAAAGAAATTATGCGCCACTTGGGACCTAATGGTAAATTATTTGCTTTTGACCAAGATACCGACGCTTTAGAAAATGCTATTGATGACGAGCGTTTTACCTTGATAAATGAAAACTTCCGTTTTATAAAACGTTTTTTACGCGTATACGGAATTAAGCAGGTCGATGGTATTTTAGGCGATTTCGGTGTGTCATCTCACCAGTTCGACGTTGCCGAAAGAGGATTTTCTACCCGTTTCGAAGCAGATTTAGATATGCGCATGAACCAAAACAACAGCCTTTCTGCCTACGAAGTAATAAACGATTACGATGAAGCCGCATTAAGTAAAATGTTTTTCAGTTATGGCGAACTAAACAATGCACGCGGCTTGGCAGCAGCCATTGTAACAGCAAGAAAAGAAGCTCCTATTAAAAATTCTGAACAGTTAAAAAAAATATTGTCGCGTTTTTTACCGGCACACAAAAGCAATAAAATTCTAGCACAGATTTATCAGGCAATACGTATTGAAGTAAATCAGGAAATGGATGTTTTAAGAGAATTTTTAGAACAAACACTAGAATTACTTAAGCCTGGGGGGCGTTTAAGTGTAATATCATATCACTCTTTAGAAGATCGACTAGTAAAACGCTTCATAAAAAACGGAATGTTTGAAGGCGAACCAGAACGTGATTTTTTTGGAAGGTTTGAAGTTCCTTTTGAAACCATTGGAAAACTGATCGTGCCAACCGAAGAAGAAATTAAACAGAATAACAGAGCACGTAGTGCTAAATTAAGAATAGCAGAAAAAAAGTAAAATGGGATTAAACAATATAATAAAAGCAAAATTTTTGGTTGAAGGGCAATCGTTGAAAAATTGGCTTTTTATTATCTACATTGTTTTCTGGACATTGGTGTTAATTGCAAACAACCACTTTTACGAACAAAAAATGATGAAAGTAAAAGATTTAACCGAACAGGTTAAAGAATTACGATCGGAATTTGTAGATAAAAGATCAGAATTGATGCAATTGCGAATGGAATCGAACATTTCTAAACAAATGGAATTTTATCAGATTTTACCGTCATCGGTTCCGCCAAAAAAAATAAAAGTGGTTGTTGAAAAAGAAAAAAAGTGGTATGAGATATGGGAATAGCAAAGAAAACCGAAAATAACAGAATTTACTTTGTTTTCTTTGGAATGCTTGCCATTGGTATTGCTATTTTCTTAAAAATGAGTATTATCCAGTTTAAAGAAGGTGAGCAATGGCGAAGTAAAGCCGACAGTTTAACGATTAAAGATGAAATTATTCCGGCAAATCGCGGAAATATCTATTCGGCAGACGGCAGTTTACTGGCAACATCAATTCCAAAATACACGATTTATTTTGATCCATATTCACCATCAAACGAAAATTTTGAACAAAATATACGCGGTTTTTCTGATTCTTTAGCCAAGTTTATTCCTAAAAAAACAGCTGGCGAATACGAAGCATATTTCCGCAAAGCACGTTCTAACAAAAAACGCTACGTACACATTGCCACTAAATTAAGCTATACGCAGTACATGAAACTTAAATCGTTTCCGTTGTTTAATTTGGGTAAATACAAAGGCGGAATGATTGTAAACCAAGTGCATGTACGCGAATATCCTATGGGAATGATTGCCAACAGAACCATTGGTTACGAACGTATTAACGATGACAAAACTATAACACGTAAAGGTATTGAAGCAGCTTTTACCGATTATTTAACAGGTAAGGAAGGTAAGCGAAAGGTACAAAAAATGTCTAAAAACCTTTGGAAACCAATTCACGATGAAAACGAGATTGATCCGAAAGACGGTTACGATATTACCACTACCATTGATGTGTACATTCAAGATATTGCACACCATGCCTTATTAAGTTCTTTGGAATATTACGAAGCCGATCACGGAACCGTAATTGTAATGGAAACAAACACCGGACAAATTAAAGCCATATCAAACCTTGGAAAAATTGGTGACGGATCGTACAGAGAAACAGTGAATTATGCCGTTTTAGAACGTCACGATCCCGGATCAACCTTTAAATTAGCATCGTATATGGCGTTGTTAGATGACGGCAAAGCCGATACCGCAACTATTTATGATACCCATAATGGCATAGTTACTTTTGCTGGTGGAAGACAAGTTCGCGACTCTAACCGACGTGGTTACGGAAAAGTTTCGTTAGCTCGTGGGTTCGAAGTATCATCAAATACCGTTGTTACGCAAGCAGTAAATCAGGCATATAAAGACAATCCGAAAGAATTTACCGATAAAATGAAGGATTTTGGATTTAATGCCACTTTAGGTTTAGATCTTAAAGGGGAACCAAAATCGTATATACCCGTACCTGGTGATAGAAACTGGAGTAAAATTGCATTGCCTTGGATGGCTTACGGTTACGGAATTTTAGTAACACCCTTACAAACTTTAACGCTTTATAATTCTATTGCGAACAACGGCGAAATGGTGAAGCCTCAATTTGTAAAAGAAATACGAGATGTAAATCAGGTAATAAAAACATTTGACAAACAAATAATTAACCCGCAAATCGTAAAACCTAAAGTGGTAAAAGAATTGCAGGATATTATGAAAAATGTGGTTTTGCGTGGAACAGGAAAAAACCTGCAATCAAAAGATTTTTCAATGGCTGGCAAAACAGGTACCGCACAAATGAATTATGGAAACCGTGGCGGTATGTATTATGCATCGTCTTTTGTAGGATATTTTCCTGCCGATAATCCAAAGTATTCGTGCATCGTAGTGATCCATCGTCCAACAAAACACAGCTATTATGGTGGCGATGTAGCCGGACCGGTTTTTAAACGTATCGCACAAAAGATTTTCACCGATGTACCATCGTTAAAAGAAATCAAAAACATAGAAACACCGTTACAAACGGCTGTAAAAAGTTATAAAAAATATTACGCCAGCGTAAAACAATCGGGCAATACAATGCCAAACGTAGTAGGTTTGCCCGCAATGGATGCCGTGGCAATTTTAGAAAATTTAGGATTAAAAGTACAAATTATGGGCTTTGGTAAAGTAACCAAACAATCGGTTGCAAACGGAGAACGTATTACAAAACAGCAAACAATAACATTAGAATTAAGTTGAAAAAATTAAAAGACATATTATATAAAGTATCAATAGATGCTGTTAGAGGTTCTACAAGTACAGAGATCTCTGATATTGTCTTTGATTCTAGAAAAGTTACACCTAACTGTGTATTCATTGCTCAGAAAGGAACCCTTTCAAACGGGCACAATTTCATTGAAACCGCTATTGAAAAAGGAGCAACTGTTATTGTTCACGAAGACGATCCAAACGTTTTTGCAGACCATATAACGTACATCAAAGTAAACGATGCTAATGATGCTTTAGCACATATTGCCGCTAATTTTTACGACAATCCGTCAAAAAAAATAACACTAGTTGGCATTACAGGTACAAACGGCAAAACAACTATTGCAACACTATTGCATCAATTGTTTACAAAAGCCGGTTATAAAGTAGGATTGCTGTCTACCGTTAAAATTTTAATTGGTACAGCTGAATATCCGGCAACACACACTACCCCCGATTCCATTACCATTAATGCGTTTTTAAACCAAATGGTAAACGAAGGTTGTTCGTATTGTTTTATGGAAGTAAGTTCGCACGGAATTGCTCAAAAACGTACCGCAGCTATAGATTTTAAAGGTGGTATTTTCACCAATTTGTCACATGATCATTTAGATTATCATAAAACATTTGCAGAGTATCGTAATGTAAAAAAATCATTTTTCGATTCACTCGCTAACACATCTTTTGCCATCAGTAACGCCGATGACAAAAATGGTGCTTATATGTTGCAAAATTGCTCTGCAAAAAAAATTACGTACAGCGTTCAAAATGTAGCCGACATTAATGGAAAAATCATTGAGAGTCAGTTTAACGGAATGTTGTTAAATATAAACAATCACGAAGTTTGGGTGCAGCTTATTGGAAAATTCAATGCATCAAATTTACTTGCCATTTTTGCAACTGCAACCCAATTAGGGTTAACAGAAGAAGAAGTTTTGGTACACTTAAGCACCTTAAAAAGTGTTTCGGGTCGTTTTCAATTCATTGTATCACCCACTAAAATAACCGCAATTGTAGATTACGCCCACACACCAGACGCTTTGGAAAACGTACTAAAAACCATTTCGGAAATTAGAACGTACAACGAGCAACTAATTACTGTGGTTGGTTGTGGCGGAAATCGAGATAAAGATAAAAGACCCGTAATGGCACGCATTGCAACAGAAATGAGCAATATGGTTGTGTTAACATCAGACAATCCACGGAACGAAGATCCTTACGAAATTCTTCGGGAAATGGAAGCTGGCATCGAACCGCAAAACACCAACAAATATTTAACCATAGAAGACCGTCGCCAAGCTATAAAAACAGCTTGTAAAATGGCTAATGCTGGCGATATTATCCTAATTGCAGGAAAAGGTCACGAAGATTACCAAGAAATTAAAGGAGTAAAACATCATTTTAACGATTTAGAAGAAGTGATGCAATTTTTAAACGAATTCAATAAGTAAACATGTTATACTACTTATTAAAATATTTAGATTCAATTTTCGACTTCCCTGGAGCCGCATTATATCAATTCATCACTTTCCGTTCGGGTGTTGCATTTATTTTATCATTGTTAATATCAACCTTATTTGGTAAAAAAATCATCAGCTATTTACGCAGACAGCAAATTGGTGAAACCGTACGCGAATTAGGTTTAGAAGGTCAGAACGAAAAAGCAGGAACGCCAACAATGGGTGGTATCATCATTATCATGGCAACGTTAATTCCGGTTTTGCTTTTGGCACGATTAGAAAATATCTACGTTTTGGTTTTGATATTAACCACAATCTGGATGGGTGTTATTGGTTTTTTAGACGATTACATCAAGGTTTTTAAAAAAGATAAAGAAGGTTTAAAAGGAAAATTTAAAGTAGTTGGGCAAATTGGTTTGGGTATTATTGTAGGAGCCATCTTCTACTTCCACCCGAATATTACCGTGCGCGATACACCGAGTATTTTGTTGGAAACCAGCGTAACAAGTAAGTTCGACATTAAATCAACCACTACAACCATTCCGTTTTTTAAGGATAACGAGTTTAATTACGGACAGTTGATTTCGTGGATGGGCGACGGATACGAGAATTATGTTTGGTTAATTTTTATACCAATTGTAATTTTTATTGTAACAGCAGTTTCAAACGGAGCCAATTTAACCGATGGAATTGATGGTCTTGCCGCAGGAACATCCGCCATCACCGTTGTGGCTTTGGGAATTTTTGCTTTTGTGTCGGGTAACTTTGTTTTTGCAAACTACCTCAACATTATGTACATACCCAATTCTGGTGAAATGACGGTTTTCATTGCCGCCTTTGTGGGTGCGCTCGTTGGTTTTCTCTGGTACAACGCCTTCCCAGCACAAGTTTTTATGGGCGATACCGGAAGTTTAACCATTGGTGGGGTGATCGCCGTTTTAGCAATTGCGGTTCGTAAAGAAATGTTGATTCCTGTTTTGTGCGGAATTTTCTTGGCAGAAAATCTTTCGGTAGTAATGCAGGTAGCTTATTTTAAATATACCAAACGAAAATACGGCGAAGGCAGACGCATTTTATTAATGTCGCCATTGCATCACCATTACCAGAAAAAAGGCTATCACGAAAGTAAAATTGTAACCCGCTTTTGGATTGTAGGTATCTTTTTAGCAATTTTCTGCATTATATCATTAAAATTAAGATAGTATGCAATTGGTAATTTTAGGTGCAGGAGAAAGCGGTGTTGGAACGGCACTTTTAGGAAAGAAAGAAGGTTATGATGTATTTGTTTCTGATTTTGGATCGATCACTGAAAAGTATCAGCAAATATTAAACAATGAAAAGATAGAATGGGAACAGCAGCAGCACACCGAAAACAAAATTTTAAATGCCGATGTTGTTGTAAAAAGTCCGGGAATTCCAGATAAAGCACCCATCGTAAAAAAATTGCACGAAAAAGGCATCAAGGTAATATCCGAAATTGAATTTGTGTATCAGTTTGCAAAAAACACATCAATAGCAATTACGGGCAGCAACGGAAAAACCACAACAACAATGCTAACCTATCATTTGTTAAAGCAAGAAGGTTTAAATGTTGGTTTGGCAGGAAACATTGGCGAAAGTTATGCAAAGCAAGTGGCGTTAGATCCTGATAAATTGTTTGTGTTGGAATTAAGCAGTTTTCAGTTAGATGGAAATATCGATTACAACCCGCACATTGCCATTATTACAAACATAAGTCCCGATCATTTAGATCGATACGATTATAAATACGAAAATTACATTACATCAAAATTTCGTATCACAATGAATCAAACAGAAAAAGATTATTTGATTTACGATGCAGACGATGAAGCCATTAACAACTGGCTGAAAAATAACCAAACAAAAGCACAATTGGTTCCTTTTTCATTAACCAAAAAATTTGAACAAGGCGCTTATTTAGAAGACAATAACATTATAGCAATGATAAACGACGAAAAAATAACGGTTCCAGTAGCCGAAATTGCAATAGAAGGTAAACATAACGTAAAAAATGCCATGGCAGCTACACTAGTTGCGCAAATGATGCGCGTACGCAAACAAACAATTCGCGAAAGTTTATCTAATTTTCAAAATGCAGAACATCGTTTAGAGAAAGTTGCTAAAATCAATAAAGTACAATACATAAACGATTCTAAAGCAACCAACGTAAATGCTACATATTTTGCATTAGAAAGTATGAACACACCGACTGTTTGGATTGTTGGTGGTGTTGACAAAGGAAATGATTACGACGAATTAATGAGCTTTGTAAACGAAAAAGTGAAAGCCATTATTTGTTTGGGAATTGATAACACAAAAATCATCAACGCGTTTTCGCCAATTGTAGATATTATCGTAGAAGCATCATCTATGGAAGAAGCTGTAAAACTGGCATCAAAAGCATCAGAAGAAGGCGATACGGTTTTACTTTCTCCAGCTTGTGCAAGTTTCGATTTGTTTACAAGTTACGAAGATCGCGGAACTCAATTTAAAAACGAAGTACATAAATTATAAACAAAATGAGAAAGTTATTATCCCAATTTCAAGGCGATAAAGCTATATGGGCGTACGTTGTACTATTAGCCCTATTCTCGTTTATGCCTGTATTTAGCGCAAGTACCAACTTGGTACACGTTGTAGGAACAGGTTCTATTGTAGGTTTATTGTTTAAACACTTTGGTCATATTTTCGTAGGAATCGTAATCATCTTTTTTGTGCACCGCATTCCGTTCGATCGTTTAAAATATATTGCACCAGTAGCTTGGGTTCCCGTTTCTGGACTGTTGCTTATTACTGCCGCACAAGGTATGATGATTGGCGGGGCAAATGCCAGTCGTTGGTTAAAAATTCCGTTGTTAAACATTTCGTTTCAACCTTCGTCATTAGGTTGGATTGCCTTAATTGCTTATATCGCGTGGTTTTTATGGCGTTTTGCCGATGAAAAATACACCTTTGGCTGGTCGTTATTATGGTTAGGCGTACCAACGGCATTCATCATTGGTCCGGTATTGCCATCGAATTTATCAACTGCAGCCATTATTATATTCAGTATAGGTTTGCTTTTGTACGTAGGCAAGTATCCAACCAAATACATGACTAAAATCGTAGCTGGTTTTGCCATTTTAGTAGCTTTGGCAATTGGTATGTTTAAGGCCTTTCCCGATATGGCTCCTTCTCGATACAAAACTTGGGAAGCGCGTTTTAGTCGATTTGGTTCTGAAGATAAAGATGAAGACCGATATCAGATCGAAAATGCAAAAATTGCCATTGCACAAGGGCAAATGTTCGGTGTTGGGCCAGGTAAAAGTGTTCAAAAGAACTTTTTACCACAATCATCATCCGATTTTATTTATGCCATAATTGTTGAAGAATTCGGCTTTTTAGGTGGAATTTCCATCTTGATCGTTTACATATTATTGCTCTTCCGATTTTTGGTTGTTAGCAACAAAGCTCCCAATTTGTTTGGAAAATACCTCGCCTTCGGATTAGGATTTTCGATCGTTTTTCAGGCATTCATCAATATGGGCGTTGCCGTTGAAATTTTCCCAACAACAGGTCAGCCACTACCTTTGGTTAGTTCAGGTGGAACATCAATATGGATGACATGCGTATCGTTAGGAATCATTTTAAGTATTTCACGAAAAGAAGAACAAGTGAAAGAACAATTAGCAAATCAAGAAAAGAAACAAGAAGAATTTAAACGGATTTTAGAAGAACAACAAACTGAAGAAGATTTAAAGAATGAAAACGATTCGGACAACAATCCGATCTATGCAGTTTTAAACAAATAAATTATGAAACCAAATCCAAGATTCATTATTAGCGGCGGCGGTACAGGCGGACACATTTATCCGGCAATTGCTATTGCAAACGAAATTAAGGCACAGATTCCTGCTGCCGAAATTTTATTTGTAGGCGCACAAGATAAAATGGAAATGCAGAAAGTTCCTGCGGCAGGTTATAATATCAAAGGATTATGGATTGCAGGTATTCAAAGAAAAATAACGGTTGACAATGCCCTGTTTCCAGTTAAGTTTTTATCAAGCTTAATTAAATCGCGCAAAATCATCAAAGAATTTAAGCCCGATGTGGTTATCGGAACCGGCGGATTTGCAAGCGGTGCGGTTGTAAAAGTAGCGCAACAGATGAACATTCCAACGGTTATACAAGAACAAAATTCGTATCCGGGAATCACCAATAAAATGCTGGCATCAAAAGCAAACGCTATTTGTGTGGCTTATGACGGATTATCGACTTATTTTAAATCGAACAAAATCATTAAAACCGGAAATCCTGTCCGTCAGGATTTATTAACGATCGATACCAAACGAAGCGAAGCTCAAGAATTTTACGGATTAAATCCCAACAAAAAAACAGTTGTTATTTTAGGCGGAAGTTTAGGTGCCCGCAGAATCAATCAATTAGTAGAAAAAGAACTGTCCTTTTTTAAAGAGCAAAAAGTTCAGATAATTTGGCAATGTGGTAAATTTTACATCAACGATTACAAAAAATACCACAACAACCAAGACATTTTTGTGTACGATTTTATAGAACGAATGGATTTGTTGTTCGCAGCTGCCGATGTTATTGTTTCACGTGCCGGTGCATCATCTGTTTCAGAACTGGCAATTGTAGGCAAACCGGTTATTTTTATTCCGTCGCCAAACGTTGCTGAAGATCATCAGACAAAAAATGCCAAAAGCATAACCGATAAAAACGCAGCAGTTTTGTTGAAAGAAACCGATTTAGATAATCAGTTTCAAGAACAAATGCTACGCTTGCTAACAAACGATCAGGTTGTAGAAGCATTGTCAAAAAACATTAAAACGTTAGCATTACCAAATGCTACAAAAGATATAGTAAACGAAATTTTTAAGTTGGTTAAGTAATGAATTTAAAAGACATACATAATGTATTCTTTATAGGCATCGGCGGTATTGGTATGAGTGCCATTGCCCGATACTTTAAGCGTATTGGTAAAAATGTTGCCGGTTACGACAAAACGCCTACGCAGTTAACGCACGAGTTAGAAGCCGAAGGTATTGCCATTCATTACACCGACGATTTAAAAAATATTACAGCTGATTATCAAAATACCAAAGACACCTTGGTGGTTTATACTCCGGCTGTTCCAAAACATCATGCCGAACTTAATTATTTTCAAAATAATGGTTTTGCAGTTAAAAAGCGAGCTGAAGTGTTGGGTATTATTACTCAAAACAGTTTTTCTTTAGCAGTTGCAGGCACACACGGAAAAACAACCACATCGAGCATGTTGGCGCATATATTAGTACATGCCCAAGCTCCGGTTACTGCATTTTTAGGCGGAGTTGTTGAAGGATACGATACCAATTTAATTGGTAACGGAACCGATGCCACGGTTGTAGAAGCCGATGAATTTGATCGATCTTTCTTGCACTTGCACCCGAATATTGCTTGTGTAATTTCAGACGATGCCGATCATTTGGATATTTACGGAACCAACGATGCCATTAAATCATCGTTTGCAGAATTTGCATCAAAAATAAGCGATAAAAACAATTTGTTTATCGCGCAAGGAATTGAAAACATCAACGGTACAGAAGTTTCTGTTAACGGAACAGCAGTAATCAACGCATACAATCTTCGATTTGAAAACGGCAAACGTGTTTTTGATCTAGATTTTAAAGGCGAAAAAATTACCGATATAAAATTACTAATGCCCGGCGAACACAATGTGTTGAATGCCACTTTAGCATTTGCAATGGCAAAAACTTATGGTTTAAGCAACGCCGAAATAAAATCGGGATTAGATAGTTTTAAAGGGATACGAAGACGTTTTTCTTATAAAATCAACACCGAAAAATTAGTGATGATTGACGATTATGCACATCATCCAACAGAAATAAATGCCGTAAGCCAGGCAGTACACGAAATGTACCCGAATAAGAAGATTACAGCCGTGTTTCAACCCCATTTATTCTCTAGAACAAGAGATTTTATGGATGGTTTTGCCGAAAGTTTATCAACATTTAACAATGTGGTTTTGCTTGAAATCTACCCAGCACGCGAGTTGCCAATAGAAAATATTAATTCTACAATGTTAATAAATAAGATAAAATCGCCCGATAAAATTTTGTTGCCTAAAGAAGAATTAGTATCTTTTTTAACCAAAAACACACCCGAAGTTCTTTTAATTATCGGCGCTGGCGATGTAGGTGAAATGGTAGAAGAAATTAAAACAGAATTAGAAAAAAATAATTGATAAAATGATTAAAAAAATCAATTGGTTCGATGTATTTTTGGCGTTTGTAATTGCCGCCCTGTTTGCCTTGGTAGCCTTTGCTAACCAACGAAACAATGCACGCTATATTGAACAGATTGATGTAAAGCTTTTAAGTGCTAACAATCACTTTATTACGCAGGAAATGGTAGAAAAATCGATCATTCAAACATTCCCTCGTGATTCTAAAATAGTGAACAGCGAATTGAATCTAAAAAAGATCGAAGAAAAGCTAAACAAGCATCCAATGATTGCAAAATCGGAAGTATTTGTTGATGTAGCCGGAAAATTACATGCCGAAGTTACTCAAAAAAAGGCAATGGCAAGGGTAATGAACGGCACCGGATCGTATTATATTGACGAAACAGGCAATAAAATGCCGTTATCTAACCAGTTTAGCGCACACGTGCCGGTAGTTTATGGCGAATTAAAACAAAAAAACAAAGACGTTTTTTCAAATTTATTAAAAACCATTAGTAACGATGAATTTTTAAAAACAACCATAACGGGCATTAAAATAAACCCTGACCAATCAATAATACTAACCGTTCGCGATTACGATTATCTGGTGGAATTTGGGCATTTAAAAGAAATTGAGAAAAAGTTTGACAATTACAAAGCTTTTGTACATTATTCTAAAAACGACACCCTTATAGGTTATTACAAAAACGTTAATTTAAGATTTACAGAGCAAGTAGTTTGCACGAAATAAAAGGATATGAATAAAGAAAACATTGCTGTAGGATTAGATATTGGAACAACAAAAATTGTTGCAATGGTAGGTAAAAGAAACGAGTATGGCAAGCTCGAAATTCTTGGTATTGGTAACGCAAAAAGTTTAGGTGTAAAACGTGGTGTGGTTAACAATATTACGCAAACTATACAATCTATTCAACATGCGGTGGCGCAGGCATCGGCAGAATCGGGCTGTAAAATCAATGATGTTGTTTTAGGAATTGCAGGTCAGCACATACGCAGTATTCATCACCAGGAATACATTACGCGCGATAAACCAGAAACAGTAATTTCTGAAATTGATATTGACAAATTAATAGCGCAGGTACAAAAATTAAACATGTTACCAGGCGAAGAAATAATACACGTATTACCGCAAGAGTTTAAGGTTGATGAAGAAGGCGGAATAAAAGAACCAATAGGTATGTACGGTCGCCGTTTAGAAGCAAGTTTCCACGTAGTTGTTGGGCAATCGGCTTCTATTCGTAATGCGGGGCGTTGCGTAAAAGATTCAGGTTTAGATTTATCTGGTTTAACCTTAGAACCTTTGGCATCATCAGACGCTGTTTTAAGTCAGGAAGAAAAAGAAGCCGGTGTTGCATTGATCGATATTGGTGGCGGAACAACAGATTTAGCCATTTTTAAAGACGGAATTATTCGCCACACAGCCGTAATTCCTTTCGGTGGAAATGTTATTACAGAAGATATTAAAGAAGGTTGTTCGATCATTGAAAAACAGGCAGAACAATTAAAAATACGTTTCGGATCGGCTTGGCCGGGCGAAAATAAAGATAACGAAATTGTTTCAATTCCAGGTTTACGCGGTCAGGAAGCAAAAGAAATTTCATTAAAAAATCTTTCAAAAATCATTCATGCACGCGTTGTTGAAATTATTGATATGGTTTTTTCTGAAATTAAAGCTTATGGATACGATAATCCTCGCAAAAAATTAATTGCAGGAATTGTTTTAACAGGCGGTGGATCAGAATTAAAACACATTAAACAGTTAGTGGAATACATTACGGGAATAGACACACGTATTGGTTTTCCAAACGAACATATTTCGGGCGAATCGGCAAAACTGGTTTCACGTCCGTTATTCGCAACAGCTGTTGGATTGATGATGGAAAGCGATATTAACAATTCGCGCAGTCGTTTGTATGTACAAGAGCATCCGGGGGTAAAAATACAACCTAAAGCGGAACCTATGGACACTTTGACTGATGTTAAAACCACAACCATACAAATGAACACCATTACCGATAAGCCACAACAGAACGGTGATGAAGCAGAAAACAATCAAGAAAAACAATTAGATGTGGAACAAGGAACATCGGCTTACATTGAAAACCGTTTTCTTGGAAAATT
>JBEBXO010000044.1:0-21223 GCA_040391585.1 Paenimyroides ummariense
AGCTAACATTAGTAAATGTTAAGGCTGGTAATATTAACGTTGGTTCTGTGATGGTTATCGTTCTGTTAATTATTTGACCACTGGCATCACTAACTGTTAAGGAATATGTTCCAGGCGCTAGATTAGACACCGTTGACGTTGTTGCTCCGCCTGGTGACCATAAATACGTATAAGGCGCTTTACCTCCTGAACTAGTTATGGATATGCTGCCGTTATTCGCACCAAAACAATTACTATTAACTTGGGTAACATCAATAACCAAAACTTCTAGTGTTTTAAACGTACCAGATTTCCAGAAACTAAAATCTGATGCACTACAGGCAGTTCGTACATAAATCTCCAAATCCGTATCTGCAGGTAATCCTGTAATGTTAAATACTGGAGTAGAAGAATTTCCTTGTGCTACACGCCCTGTAGCACCACTTCCTGGTACCCCGGATGTACGGACCTCATACTGATAAGTCACATTACCTGTATTTTTTGGGTCGGGAACTACAGTTACCGTTGCGCCTTTTTCTGTAATATTAGACAAAGTAAAGCTTAGTGGTTCATAACAGGTTACTGGTTTAATTTCAATATTGTCTATTGCACCACCCGGCATCGTTCCTACAGAAGTGTCGTTTTTCCACTCAAAAACAAGTCTGAATGAACCTGTATATGCTGCCAAACTTTGAATATGCTGTGCTCTTTTAAAATTTGCATCATTATTTAAATTACCTGACAGATTAACTCTGCCGGTTCCTGCAGCAATTTCAGCACCCGGTATCGGTGTATACGAGCTGGGAACCAGCCATACTCTGATATAATCACAACAGCTTTCTGCCAATGCTCTCCAATCATAAGCAATTGATATATCCGCAACATTTGCAGGCTTTTCAAAATCTTTATATGCATGAACAACATATGCTGTGGGACTAACTGTATAATTATTGTTTACACCGTTATCATCGGATATGTATAAAGAATTGGTTCCGCCGTTTGCAACCGCATTACCTACAACCCATTGATTAACAGAAGTACCGTTTGAAAGAATCCAACTATTTTGCGCACCCTCAAATCCTTGTGTATAAGGTAACGAGGTCGGTATTGAGAACAGATAGGAGAAGTATAAACTTTTATCTGTTGCACTGCAAGCGGTTCTTATATAAACTGTATAAACGAAACCTGATTGTAATCCTGGAATAGTAAAGTTTGCTGTTGGCGAATTACCTGAAGTTACAAAACCTGAACCTCCGCTGCCTGGCGCCCCTGATGTTCGTACTTCATATTCGTAAACAACACCTGCCGCATTATAAGGGCTTGGGTTAACCACAACGTTAACCGATGTAGCCGAAGCCTTGGTAACAGTTACTCCTAAAGGCGCAAAACAAGTATATTTATCTTCGTAAGTAATATCATCAATCAATACAGAAGACGCTGTAGTTGTTCCGTTATACGCAATTCTAAAACCAAAATAATCATCAGTAGTAGCAGGTAAAACTGCAATATACTCCTGATAGTTTTGCTGATCTGGATAGAAAGTAGCTACAACTGTAGCTCCTGTAGCAGATGTATTGCTTGGCATACTAAGTATTTCAAGCTTGTTTATGTAAGTGATTGTACTGTAAGATCTTGCGGAAAATCGTATTTGTTTTGTTCCGTTTCCTAAATTTACTGTTTCTGGTGAAACTAAAACTAAATTTTGCGATGAATTTGCAGTAGTATTTGTTCTGTACAACCTGAAAGCCCGAGGCGTTGACAAAGGTGTTTCTGCAATGGTATAACCGTAACCAGTTGTGGTTACTTCATCAATATAACTCCAGCATGTGGGAACTGAAGGTGTTGCTGTTGATCCTACTGATGTCGTATCAAAATTTTCGACAAAATTCCCTACTCCTAATGGCTGAATAACCGTTACTGTATTTGAAATATCACTACTGTTACTTGTTGTACATGTTACAACAAAACGATAATCGGTATCGGCAGTCTGATTAGATACAAGATAAGACATGCTAGTCGCAGAAGCTATATCAGTAAATGTATTAGCACCCGCCGGACTGCTTTGCCAGCGATACGTCAAGTTACCTGCTATCGTTGCACCCGTTACCGACAAGGTAAAAGACTGACTTGCACAAACCCGCGGTGTAGCAGCAGCTACGCCAGCCGTGGGAGTACCAGAACATGGTGTAGCAGGTACAATAGTAATATTATAATCTTCAATTTCACCTGAACCAAAATTGGTACTGCAAGCATCTGTAGCCGCATTTGTATTTCCATTACCCCTTGTGCGTAGACGCATACGTGTAATTCCTGGTGTAGCTGTAATTGGAATAGTTACAGGAACAGTCATTGTTGTACCTGAAGGGATACCTGCAGATAAAGATCCTGGACCTACATAAAAATGTTCTGAAGCATCTAAAGTTCCATCGATATTCCAATCGATCCAAACAGAGGTGATTGCACCGGAATACGTACCGCTTGCATCTATAGTAACACTTAAATTTACTGTTGAACCCATCATTACATTTGTGGTGGCGGCAGGATAATAGGTATAAAAAGGATTTGCCGTTGGTTGTGAAGCTGCAGAGCTGTTATTAATAGAACCAAACAGAACATTATCAATCATTGAACCTGTTCCCGCTGCTGTATTTACCGGTGAACAATAAGTAAGTTGGGCATTAACTGATGATAAGGGTAATAAAATACCTAATAAAAGCAGTAGTAAGGATTGGTACTTAATCCACCGTATTTTAGGCTTTGGTTGATGAGTAATTTGTTTCATAATTTAAAATTTAATGATTAGGGTGTATTTTTAATTGTAATTTATAAATATATAAAAATATATTTAACAAATATTTTATATTTATATAAAAAATAAGGGATCGGACAGGTTTAAAATCTGTCCGATCCCTCTTTGGAAAATTTGACTTTTAATTATTTCTTCACCACCTTCACAAACTGCGATGCTTTGGCTGTTTCTAATTTAACCAGATAAGTACCTGAACTCAATCTGCTTAAATCAACCTTAACTTCGTTGTTTTGGTATGTGTTGCTTAAAACTTTCTGACCTGTTATCGTGAAGATTTCTACCTTGGTGATTTCTTCCATATAACTTATGTTCAACTCGCCATCTACCGGGTTTGGATAGTATTTTAACTGTGTTAAATCCAGCTCTTTATTGCTCAAGTTTAACGTTACCGTAACCGCTGTTGGTACCACGCTTCCGCAGTTGTTTGCATTGGTCAGGATACCGTAATAGGTGGTTTGATCTGTTAATAGTGTGGTTGCTGCCAACTCGTTTGTCATTGTAGCAGCATCATTTGCACTGGCAAACCATTTCACGTTTGGCTCGTTCATTTTTAAGTCTGATACTTTTGCCGAAAATTCAAAATGCTGTGTCGCAGCTCCCGTTGCATTTGCAGGGCGAGGGCTTACGTTTACCGCAATGTTTTTTCTTGCCGAAATACAGCTCGCATTTTGATTTGCTATGTAATAACTTCCCGATGTAATCATGTACGATCCCGGTAAGGCTGTTGGCGTGGTGTTGTCTGTATACCACACATAATTGGTTCCGTTTACATTTAAATCTGCAATGGTTGTTCCTTCACAGGTATTAATAGCACTTATTGTAGGCACTGTATTAGCAATTACCTGAACCTGAACCGCAATACGGCTCGATTCGCAATTACCAATCACTTGTTGTACATAATACGTTCCTGTTGCTACAGGCGTTGTATTTACCAAAGGAATCATAGACTGCGCTGACGAATACCAGTTTAAGGTAGCCGACGGATCTTTCGTTACTACCAGATCGTTTAAGGTAGCACCGCCACAAACTGTTTGGAACGCTGCTGTTGGCGCAGGCACGACAGCTGCTACGGTAACCTGTATCGCCTGTCTTGCCGATTCACAATTTCCTACATATGAACTTACATAATAAGTTCCTGTCGCCAATAAGATATTTGGAGCTAGCTGTATGGTACTTGTTGAACTGCTGTACCATCTTAACTGTGTATAATTAAAGCCGTCAACAATCATGTTCTGGATTCTGGTATTGCTACACACATTCAACTGGGTTGTTGTTAATGCCTGTGCCTGGTTCACTACTACCTGTACTGCCGTTCTGGTAGTACTTTCGCAAGTACCTACGGTTTGCGAAGCATAATAGGTCGATCCGCTTACCACTGCCGTTGTTGTTGCAAGTAATGTACCGCCGGTTGCTGCGCTGTACCATTTAATATTGCTGCCGCTGATAACGATATCGGCTAATGTAGCATTTTGTCCTGCACAGAAATTCTGACTAACTGCTGCTGGTGCCGGTACAAAGGCTGGCTCTGTTATAGTAAACGAATGTGTTTGCGTACAGTTGTTAGCATCTGTTACGGTTACCACATAGGTACCTCTTCCTAAATTACTTAAAGATGTTCCACTTTGTCCGTTAGACCATGAGTAGCTATAAGGTCCTACACCTCCGCTAACGACTACTGTAGCAGATCCGTCGTTTTGTCCGTAACAGCTTACGTTGGTAGAACTGGTTGTTGTGAAAACCAAAGCTGCCGGCTGAGATATAGTGATTGCTACTGTTGTAGCTGCAGTACATCCGTTGGCATCGGTTACCGTTACGGTATAAGTTCCCGATTTTAAATTGCTTACTGTTGCGTTATTGGTAACCAATCCGTTAGACCATGTATAGGTAAAAGGTGCGGTACCGCCTGTTACCGTGATCGTAGCACTACCGTTTGAAGCGCCGTTACACAATACATCGCTTTGGTGTGAAAGAATTGGTGTAATAGCTCCCGGTTCGGTAATAGTAAAACTTTCTGTTATGGTGTTCGATGTAGCATCTGTTACCGTTACGGTGTACGTTCCTGCTGTTAAACCTGTAGCTGTTGCATTTGTTCCGCCACTTGGCGTCCATGAATACGTATAAGGTGCATTTCCGCCCATTGCTACAATGGTAGCTGTTCCGTCAGCTCCTCCGTTACATTTTGCATTTGTTTGAGAGGTTGACTGTACCATTAATGGGATTGGCTGTATAATGGTGAAACTTTCTGTTACCGTACAACCGTTGGCATCGGTTACCGTTACGGTGTAAGTTCCCGCAACCAAACCTGTAGCCGTATCGGCTGTACCACCAGAAGGTGCCCATGAATAGGTATACGGAGCTGTTCCGCCTGTTACTGAAACCGTCGCAGATCCATCATTACCTCCATACCAAGTAACATCGGTATACGAGCTGCTTGCCACTGTTAAAACCGCAGGTTCTGTAATAGTAACATTTTCTGTTACTACACAACCGTTGGCGTCTGTAATGTCAACCGAATAAGTACCAGCAGACAATCCTGTTATAGAAGTGCCTGTATCATTGGTACTCCATAAATAGGTGTAAGGAGCAGTTCCGCCAGTAGGTGCTAAAGTAATACTTCCGTTATTGGCACCGTTACAGGTACTATTTGTAGAAGTTACACCAGAGACTATAGCTGTTGGTTCCGTAACAGTTACGGTTGCACTATCTGTTCTGTTTAAACCGTCGGTTACTGTTACCGTATAGGTACCTGCAGTTAATCCGGTTGCCGTATCGGCAGTACCACCCGATGGTGACCATGAATAGGTTAGTGGCAAAGCACCATTTGTAACTACTGCGGTAGCTGTTCCTGTTGCGGCTCCATTACACAAAATATCTGTATGAGAAGCTGCTAAAGTTGGTGCAGGTACATCTTCGTAGTAAACATCATCTAAAAGTAACTGAGTACTTGAAGAATTATCTAAAAAGCCTATAGCAAAATAATCATTTGTGGTAATAGGGAAAGTTACAGAATACTCTGTCCAAGTTGTGGTTGCGGCAATTAATGCAATTTGCGTTTTGGCAGCTGTACCAGTATTTCCATCTAAAGTATATACCGGTACATTCGCAGTACCTGAATTTACTTTTACCCAAAATCTAAGCTGTTTAGTTCCATTTCCTAAATTATTAGTTTCAGGCGAAACCAATAACAAATCTGCAGCAGCATTTGCGGTTGTTTTATAATATCTAAAACCGTTACTTCCTGTTCTTGAAGAATCTGTTGATGTATATCCATAATAACCACTTGTATCACCTATATAAGCCCAACAAAGCGGAACTGTATTATTTGATGCAGAACCTGTTGCTGTGCTTTCAAACCCTTCAAAGAAATTATTTACATATACAGGACAATCTGTTTGAAAATTTACCGGGAAAAGCGTCCAGGCTCCTGATGAAGTTCCACAAACACTTCGTACATAAACAACATAATCTGTAGCTCCTGTCAAGCCTGTTATATTTGCTGTAACTGTTGGTGCAGTAGTGCTTCCCGAAGCACCTAAACCTGTCGATCCAGATCCGGGAGCTCCAGAACTGCGTATCTCATATTCATAGCCTGTAACACCTGTTGCTAAAGACGCCGTCCATGATAGAGCAGCTGTTGTTTCAGTAATGTTACCAACCTGAATATTCATAGGGTATATACAAGGTGATAAGTTTTCATAATAAACATCATCAATATTGATGTCTACAGTGGTTGTAGTACCGTTAGATGCTAACCTGAATCCAAAATAATCATCGGTTGTTACCGGTAAAGGAACGATATACTCTTCATATCCCGTATGATTAACCACTACATTTTGTATAACGGTGAACGCAGATGAAGCCGTAGTTCCGTTTGAGCTGACTATTTGTAATACATTCACCGCATTCGTATTAGTAGCCATGGCAGAAAAACGCAATTGTTTTGTTCCGTTACCTAAATTATCTGTTTCAGGTGAAATTAAAACTATATTTTCAGCAGCGTTTCCTGTTGTATTGGTTCTGTATAATCTGAATGAATTAGCTAACGATTGTGCTGTTGCCGCTTCAACATAGCCATAACCCGAGGTTGTTACCTCATCTAAAAAGCTCCAACATGAAGGTACAGAATTGTTTGACGAACTGCCGGTTGCAGTTGTATCAAAATTTTCAGCAAAAACAGCTGTCACACTTCCACACAATGTATAGAATGATTTATTAATTGGTGTCCATTTTCCCGTTGATGTACCACAAATACTACGCACATAAACGGTATAATTTACAGATGGACTTAATCCTGTAGCTGTAGCTGTTAATGTTGCTGCATTAGGGGTAATGCCCGTAGCACCTAGTCCCATTGTTCCAGACCCTGGGGCTCCTAAACTACGCACTTCATATTCATAAGCAGTAACACTTGTAGATGTGGAAGCTGTCCATGATATGTCAGCCGTAGTTTGTGTAACAGTTGGAATAGTTACACCTGTTGGATACAAACATGTGTCTAAATCTTCATAATAAACATCATCAATATTGATGTCTACAGTTGCAGTACCACCATTAGATGCTAATCTGAAACCGAAATAATCATCTGTTGTTACTGGTAAATGAACGATATATTCTTTATAGTCGGTATGATTAACTACAATACTTTGAATAACAGTAAAGGTATCAGAAGCAGTAGTTCCGTTGGCCCTTACTATTTGCAGTATATTGGTTGCATTTGTATTGGTAGCCATCGCATAAAAGCGAAGCTGTTTGGTACCGTTTCCTAAATTATCGGTTTGTGGTGATATTAAAACCAAATTCTGCGCCGCATTTGTTGTTGTATTAGTTCTGTACAGTCTGAATGAATTAGCTAAAGATTGTGCGGTAGCAGCTTCAACATAACCATAACCTGTTGTAGTAATGTCATCTATATAACTCCAACAAGAAGGGTAGGTAGCTGTTGATGTACTACCAGTAGCAGTAGTATCAAAATTTTCATATAAATTAGCAAGTGCGGTTTGTGTTACACTAACTACATTTGTTATATCTGTACCTCCGCCGTTTGTACAGGTTACCATAAACCTGTAATAAGTAGTTGCTGTTTGATTTGTTACAGTATGAATAAAATTAGTTGCTCCTGTGATATCTGTCCAAGGACCAGTTGCAGAAGGAGCGCTCTGCCATTGATAAGTAATATTACCAGCCTTCGTAGAACCTGTAGCAGACAGGGTAAACGGATCGTATAAACACGTTCTCGCAGTTACAGCTGCAGTACCTGCAGTTGGTGTCCCTGCACAAGAAGCAATCGATGTAATAGTAACTGTGCCATTTCCAGCAGTATCAGGATTTGAAATATATCCTGTTTCTCCAAACATAAATGTTATACCAGCTGAAATACCTCCAAAATATGAAGAACCACCACCGCCACCACCTTGTGATGATGTACTGTTACCCGTTGCGCCGCCGCCGCCGCCGTAATAGCCGCCGCCGCCGCCGCCGCCCGCTGATTTAGTTGATGAAGATCCACCATTTCCTCCGACTCCCAATACTCCATTTGTCCCAGCTATATTACCAGTACTTCCATTAGCCGTTCCACCTGCAGATTGTGTTCCCCCGTCTCCGTTGTAAGTATTACCACCGTTTCCACCTGAAGTTCCGCCACCATTTCCTCCCGGATAAGTAGTACTGTATACGCCGCCACCGCCACCGGAAGCAACCATTATTCTGTTAGCATACGTAGTATTCTGTGTTGTTCTAATGTCGGTTCCGCCACCGCCACCGCCGGCACGATATTGGGTTAATGTAGAATAATTATTTGCACCGGAATCTCCTCCACCGTTCCAACCACCTACATAAACAGCACCCGCACCGATATCAGAAGCATTTGTTCCTTTTCCCCCAACATAAATATAATAAGTTGTAGAACTTGTTACATTTAATATTCCTTTAGTATAACCTCCTTTTCCTTCATTATTTATTAAAGAAGTATGAAATCCTCCGCCTCCATCGGCTCCCCACATTTCTATCTGATAAGAACCTGCCGGAAGTGTTACCTGTTGTACAGCTCCAGTATAATTAAATGTCTGTGCATGTACTTGAAAAAGATGTAAGAAGCATGCAAATAAGAATAAAAGCTTGGTTTTGGTATTTAACCACCTAACTTTAATACATAGTAATTGTGTAGTTTTTTCCATAAAAATAAATTTAAAAATTGGAATATATTGTTGTTTTTTTTAAAGTTGTTAAATATATAAAAATTAATTTAACATTTGTTTTATATTTTATAAAAAACAAATAAAAAAGGGTTAACTCTATTTTAAATATCATGACCTTTTTTAAATAATTTAAACTATTTCTTGACAACCTGTCCCATAAACGGGCTCAACAATTCACCACACAAGGATGAAGTCTATAGTTTGCGAATACATGGAGTAGAGTATTTTGGAAGCGAAGCTAATTCAGTAATCGTCAAATCTTTATAATCCGTGCATCCGTGGTGAAAATAACAACATTTCCATAACCGACAGTCCCTCCTTGAACAGGGCAGGGAGGGTAAATATTATCTTAAAATTATTGTTTATAACTACTAATATGTATTTAATTACATATTCAATTAAAAAATTTGACTCGATAAAAAGAATTCAATTTTGTACCGTGAAAAAAAGATATTGATTTAAAATACAGCTTTTTGATATGATAGGGATGTATTAACTATCTTTGTCCGAAATTAAATTACTTTAGTGAAAAAGTTTATAGTCATATTTGCATTCTTTATGCTTTTTAAGCCGGTAATTCCAGTTGCGGAATATGTGGTGTTTTATGACTATATTAAAGATGAGCTTTGTGAGAACAAAGACAAAACCGAACTTGAATGTAACGGAAAATGCCATTTAATGAAAGAATTGGCAAAAGCTTCCGATACTTCTGAAAATGATAAAGGTAGTAAACACTTTTCGGTAGAAACAAATCTTGTTTTCTATCAGGAAATTGATGAGAATTTTGGTTTCAAAACGCTCTTTTACCTACACAAATCAAAAACAGTTATAAATTATAATTTGTCTTATTCTCATTTGGAGACAAATTACGTATTCAGACCTCCCATCGTTTAATTTTATAATAGTGTTTTTATCAGATATTGAGTTTTTCAATATCTAAAATTGCTCATACAAAATATTCAGCAAAAACACTAATCATCTGTTCTGTCAATTATTACACTACAATGTAAGGACGCTTTTTAAATTAAATAGCGTAGTAATCTTATATTGTGACTGTTGATACACATTAGTTTTAATTAAACACTTACCTGTAATGAAATTTTTTAAACATTTTGTAATTGCAACATTGTTTGCTGTTACAAGTTCGTGCACGCTTGATAAAACGGATTTTGAAGCCGAAATCAACCGTGACATTACCGAATATTTTGAATTTAAAGAAGTTACTTCATTCAATAACGGTACTTACAAAATCAGTATTGAAGCTTTAAACGGAAATTTTTATAAAGGTTATAATGAGATTCGTTTAACCATTACCAATACCCAAACCAATCAGGCGCTAAATAGTTCTGAAGTGACTTTTTTGCCGATACTTACCGATACCGATAACAATAAAACTTCCTGTCCGCACAGGTATCATTTGGTTTATAATGCTGAACAACAGGTTTATTCAGGATATGTGGTATTTACAAGTATAAGCAGCCCCATGGAAAACTGGGATTTGTATATCAGCTTCACAGATAGCAACCAAACACATACGGTTAATCAGTTGGTTACTGTGAAGAATCAAGCCAATATGAACCTGAATATGTCTTTGTTTACGGGTAATGATAGGGAGCAGTATGTTATCGCACTCGTTGCTCCTCAAAAACCAAAGGTTGCCGAAAACGAACTGGTAGCAGGAATTTATAAATACAACCCACCCACTGAACCAGCAGGAACTTTTCCCGACCCATCACAATTTTCGTACGCTGAAGTAGAAAACTATAAGTTGTTGTTAGATCCGAGAATGCCCGAACCCTCTATGGGAAACCATTCTTCACCTAACAATGTGGATTTAACCCAACAGGCAGATGGATTATACTACGGAGTAGTTAATTATACAATGACAGGAAACTGGACGTTGAATTTTATGATGTTAAATCAAAACGAAGAACTCATCAAGGGAACAGAAGTACCAACCGATTTCACACCGGGAATAGAAGGTGCAAAAAGTGAGCTCCATATTAATATATTGTTCTGATGCTATGAAATATATTACAATTATAATATGCTTTTGGGGAATATTTGCCAATGCGCAAAATATTAATCGTGATACGTTGACAACTGAATTAGAAGAAATTAGGATAGATGCGGTTGTGAAAAAGAAAATAGAAACCCAAATGAAAATGGCAGTTTCAATTGATGAGTTTCTGGCTTCTTCGGATCAAATAAGTTTTATCAAACGTGGAGCGTATGCATGGGAACCCTTATTGAATAATATGAGCAGCGAACGTTCGACCATTACCATTGACGGAATGCATGTTTTCGGAGCTTGTACCGATAAGATGGATCCAATTACTTCGTATGTGGAAAGCAATAATCTTTCTACAATTGATATCAAATCAGGTCAAGAAGGCGGAATGCACGGTTCAACGGTTGCAGGAAGTATCGATTTAAAACGAAAAAATACGGCTTTCAGCGAAAAGCATGAATGGAAAGGAGCTTATCAGTCAGGTTTTGAATTTAATAATAAGCAGTTTTTCAACCTCGGGAATGTTTCTTTTTCGAGTAACAAATTCGTAGCAGACGGAAGTATTTCGTATCGGAAAGCAGAGAATTATTCTGATGGCAATAACAATGAAATCAATCATTCGCAATTTAAGAAATTCAACAGTTCATTAGCATTGGCATACAAAACAGGTGATTTATCTTCTTTGCGTGTTGATGCCATTTTTGATTGGGCAAAAGATGTGGGTTATCCTGCACTTCCGATGGATTTATGGCTTTCAAGAGCTTTAATTACTTCGGTTGCATACAAACAGCTCTTTGAAAAAGGATGGATACGGGTTTGGGATTCCAAAATCTATTTTAATGCAATTGAACATTATATGGATGATACAAGCCGACCTGAAAATCTGGTGCATATGGATATGCCCGGTTGGAGTACCACTTACGGATTGGTTTCTAAAATTAACCTGAAAAAAGGCAATTATTCTTCAGAAGTACAATTGAATGCATATGAAAATATTTCGATTGCAGAAATGCGAATGTATCCGCAGGACAGAAGCGAACGGACAATGTTTGCTTATAGTTGGCCTTGGGTTACGACCCGTTATGCAGGACTTTCAATAAATAATTCATTAGAGGTTACCGAAAAGAGTCAGGTAAATTTTGGAGGTTCGTTGGGATTGAATTACAACCATTCCAAATATGTGGACTTTAATTGGATTTTTCATCCGGGAGCACCACAAGAGAAAACACGGTTTTTGCCAAGTCTGTATGCAGGTTATAACATTGATGTAAACAAATTCAATTTTTCTGTAGGAGGTGGATATGGACATCGTGCACCATCGGTTTCGGAAGGTTACGGATATTATATCTATAACAGTTTTGACCGTTACGATTACATCGGAAATCCTGATTTGAAAAACGAAATTTCGTATGAAGTTAACGCAAGTGCAGGTTTTAAAAATGATAAGTTTAGCATTCAGGCAAAAGCCAATTATTTTCATATAGAGAACTACATCATCGGGAGAATTTTAAGTATGGGAAGCCCCATGAATTATCAGTCGGTTGGCGTCAAAGGCTATACTTCGTTAGATTATGCCACTTTGTTTAATTTTTCTGTCAATGCAAAATACGATATTTTGGAACATCTGCATTGGAGCGGAACAGTAACTTATGCACGTGGAATGGACAATAAAGAAGGGAACCTTCCTTTTATCCGTCCGTTAAGCTATCACACTTCGCTTCAATATCATTACAAGGGTTTCGGGTTTCAGGCATCTGTGAACGGAGAATTGGAGCAGAAAAATTACAGTCCGGAATACGGCGAAGACCTAACAGCTTCTTATACAATTTGGAATTTGTCTGCTGACTATACTTTTTATATTGACAATTTCAGAACAGTAGTTCAGGTAGGAGCCGAAAATATATTGAATGAATATTACAGTACCTATGCAGATTGGGGAAATATCCCGAGAATGGGACGTAATATTTTTACGTCTTTAAAAATCAATTTTTAACTGTAAAATAAATCGTAGTAACTAAATTTTAAAAAATGAAAAATATAAAAAAGTACCTATTGTTTTCTGCCGTTTCATTGGCATTTGCAGCGTGTAGCAGTGATAATGATGCACCTGTTGCAAACAACGTAACGTTATCATTTAAAAACACTTTTGGTGATACCGAAATTGTTTTGGGAGGAGCAACTTCTTCAGCTGCAAGCGTAAACACTTCAGCCGCAGGACAAGTTCATCGCTTTTCCGAATTAAAATACGTCATAAGTAACATTCGGCTGGTAAAAGCCGATGGGACCGAAATACCTTATAACGTAAATGATTTGGATAAAGGAGCAATGGTTGTGAACCATGCAAACCCTTCCACATTAAATTATGTGATGAGTAATATTCCTATCGGAGAATATAAGCAAATTAAATTCGGATTAGGAGTAAGAGCCGATTTGAACACGTTAGACCAGGTAAGGTTTCCGAACTTCTATGCTTATGCAGGATCAAACGAAACGGAAATGATGTGGGAATGGGGAACGGGCTACCGCTTTACCAAAATCGGAGGTTTTTACGATAGCGATAACAAAGAAATGTCTATCCATACGGGTAGTACGGTTGAAGGAACACAAGGAGATGAATCAACTTATACACAAGGTGTTGATGCGTACAGAAATATTGTTTTAGATCTTCCGCAAAATGCGGTGGTAGGAAGCAAAGCACCTAAAATCACTATTAAAGCAGATTTTGATAAATTATTGAGTGGTGCTTCTAATACCATTACGCTTTCAACCGGAACAGGTACGGGAGACAATGCAACACCTAACATTCATACAGCTGTTCAAATGGTGAAATTTGTAGATAATATAGGTGGAAACGGTACAACCGACCTTAAAGGAATGTTCTCTGTTCTTAACGTAGAAAACTAATTTGTTAAGCCGTTGGGTGAAATTTCTGTAACGAAGCGGAGGAAATTTTGTATCGAGAAGTCTTATATCAATAGGTTCTCGATACAATTTTCAGATGAACTTTAGATAATAAAGTTCATCTGAAAAACACGCGAACTGACGAACTATTTTTATCTGTTTTAAAATTTATCTGAAATGAAATTTTTTTTAAGAATTTTTCTTCTCGCATTTTTCGTGTCATCTTGCAGTAATGATGATTATGAACCTATTTTGTATGATAACCCTGAATTACCATTAGAAATCCCTATTGGTTTTCCTGAATTAAATAATTCATTTTATACAAACAAACCAACAAAATACGGAGTAGCATTAGGAAAAAAGTTGTTTTTCGAAAAAAGATTAAGTCGCGATAATTCGATCTCGTGTGCAAGTTGTCATATTCAGTCCAATGCTTTTGCAGATAATCATCCACAAGCGATCGGAATTGAAGGAAGAATCGGTCTTCGCAACACACCACCTATACAAAATCTTGTTTTTATTAGGTTTTATAACTGGGACGGAAGTAAATTAATTTTGGAAAATCAGCCGATTGTTCCGATTATCACACATGAGGAAATGGATTCTTCTATTTTGGAAGTGATTGAAAAAATTCAAAACGATGCATCTTATAACGAGCTTTTTGAGAAAACATTCGGAGATGAAAACATTACACCTGAACGAATCTATAAAAGTATTGCCCAATATGAATACACGTTGGTTTCAGCCAATAGTAAATACGATAAAGTAAAAAGAAACGAAGTAACATTTACCGAAAATGAAAGGCAAGGCTATCAGATTTTTCAACAGAAATGTGCCACTTGTCACAATACGGAACTCTTTACCGACCAAAGTTTCCGAAATATAGGATTTCCTATCAATACAAATTCTAATGAAGCAGGACGGGCAAGGGTCACAGGAAATATGGACGATTATATGAGCTTTCGGGTTCCCTCATTACGTAATGTAGCATACACAGCTCCTTATGGAAGTTTCGGACAGTTTGCTACTCTTAAAGATGTTCTGGATTATTTCGATAACGGAGTTATCGCTGCAGAAAATCTTGATCCTGTATTTAAAAATAACGGAAATAGAATTCCACTTACCGAACAGGAAAAAGAACATCTTATTTTATTTATGAAAACATTGAGTGATGTCGAGTTTACAGGTCATTAATTAACACATACTTGCTGATATCCTCTTGTATAATTTAAAGCTGTATCTAGCTTTAAGCAGCCTGTCCCGCTCTTGGAGGGAAACGACAAAACGTTGCAGTTAATTTTAAAACACATTGGCTGGTCGGTGAACATTAAAGTTTACACAATAGCTGTTCGGGTTCGTTGTTGTTACTTTTAATCCTTTAAAAGAAAAAGAATAAGCTATTACAACTAATGAAAGCACTATATCATTTTGTGCTCATCCTTTATCCTGTTAAAACCATAAACCAAAGCTCTTTTTGGGCTATGTGGAGAAGCCCCATTTAAGCTTTGGTTTTATTACATTCCGAAGCTGAAAGTAAACCGGAGTTGTCTCCGTCAGTTCGAGTAGCATTTTGAAGCAGTGTGAGAAAATGCTGTATGGAGAACTATTACGAGATTAAGATAAGTAAGCACCATATCCGGCAAGGTAATCATGTGATAATCATTTAATCTGTGGTAAAAAACATTGTAAAAAAATGTAATTTTGATTATCAACAAATCAACAAATCAACAAATCAACAAATCAACTACTATACTCCTTTACACTCCTTGCATCCGTGGTAAAACAAGTAAACATACAAAAAAACCTCAAAAGAGTAGTTCCTTTGAGGTTCTTTATTTATTCAGTTCAACTTTTAAACATTGAACCTTAAACTTTAAACAAAATCTTACAAGTGAATCACTTCATCGTAAGCAGCAGCAACAGCTTCCATAACCGCTTCACTCATAGTAGGGTGAGGGTGCACTGCTTTTAAAATTTCGTGACCTGTAGTTTCTAATTTACGGGCAACAACAGCTTCTGCAATCATATCGGTAACGCCGGCACCAATCATGTGGCAACCTAACCATTCACCATATTTAGCATCGAAAATTACTTTAACGAAACCATCTGGAGTTCCGGCTGCTTTTGCTTTTCCTGATGCAGAGAACGGGAATTTACCAACTTTAATTTCGTATCCTGCTTCTTTTGCTTTTTTCTCTGTCATACCAACCGATGCAATTTCTGGAGTAGCATATGTACAACCTGGAATGTTTCCGTAATCTAATGGTTCAACGTGCAAACCTGCGATTTTTTCCACACATAGAATTCCTTCAGCCGAAGCAACGTGTGCCAAAGCTTGTCCCGGAACTACATCGCCAATAGCGTAATAACCCGGAATGTTTGTCTGGTAGAAATCATTTACCAAGATCTTATCTCGATCGGTAGCAATACCCGTTTCTTCTAATCCAATATTTTCAATGTTTGATTTGATACCAACTGCAGAAAGTAAAATATCAGCTTCTAAAATTTCTTCTCCTTTAGCTGTTTTCACGGTAGCTTTAACGCCTTCGCCCGATGTATCAACTTTTTCAACAGATGAATTCGTCATAATGGTAATTCCCGATTTTTTCAAAGAACGTTCAAACTGTTTTGACACATCTTCGTCTTCCACCGGAACAATATTCGGCATAAATTCAACAATAGTAACTTCGGTTCCCATTGAATTATAGAAATGAGCAAACTCAACACCAATTGCTCCCGAACCAACAACGATCATTTTCTTTGGTTGCGTTGGCAACGTCATTGCCTGGCGGTAACCAATTACTTTTTTACCATCTTGCGGTAAGTTTGGCAATTCGCGAGAACGTGCACCTGTTGCAATGATAATGTGATCTGCAGAAATTTCGGTTACTTTACCGTCTTTATCTGTAACATCCACTTTTTTGCCTGGTTTTACTTTTCCGAAACCATCGATTACTTCGATTTTATTTTTCTTCATTAAGAACTGAACACCTTTGCTCATTCCGTCTGCAACACCGCGCGAACGACCGATTACTGCATTAAAATCTTTATCAACTTCGCCACTGATCGTTAAACCATAATCGGTAGCATGTTTTAAATAATCAAAAACTTGTGCAGATTTCAATAAAGCTTTTGTAGGAATACATCCCCAGTTTAAGCAGATTCCGCCTAAATTTTCTTTCTCTACAACTGCAACTTTAAAACCTAATTGCGATGCTCTGATGGCTGTTACGTATCCGCCCGGACCGCTACCTAAGATGATAATATCGTATTTCATTTTGTATTTGTTTTAAACTTTAAGCGTAATACTTAAGTGTTGATTGTTTTATTTTTTAAGTGCACGATGTGCGTTGCGAATTTAAGAATTTTTTTTAAAAACTATTTAAGTCGAAGGTCGAAAAGTAGTAAGGTCAAAAGATTAGAACTTTTCATTGTTTAACGATACAACCTAAATAACCTAATGCATTTAAAATTATCAATTGGCTGATACACTTGCGTACTGTGATTCGTACAAATTTTTGTATGCGCCGTTTTCTTTGGTTAACAATTGGGCGTGTGTGCCGGTTTCAACAATTCTTCCCTGATCCATAACCACAATTAAATCGGCATTTACAATGGTTGCCAAACGGTGTGCAATAATGATTGATGTTCGGTCTTTTGTTATAATTTCGACTGCTTTCTGTAATAATTCTTCTGAATAGGTATCGATAGATGAAGTTGCTTCGTCTAATATCAAAATACTCGGATTGCTCATATATGCGCGCAAAAAGGCAATTAACTGACGTTGCCCCGATGAAAGCATCACGCCGCGTTCTTTTACGTTGTACTCATATCCGCCCGGAAGTTTCTCTATAAAATCGTTAATACCGATTTCTTTTGCTGCTGTTATAACTTCTTCTTTCGTAATGCTTGAATTATCTAAAATTATATTGTTTAAAATAGAATCTGAAAAAAGGAAAACATCCTGCAACACCACCGCGATTTGATCTCGTAAACTGTTTAACGAAAAATCGTTGATGTTCATTCCGTCAATCAAAATTTCACCTGATTCAATATCGTAAAATCGACTTAAAAGATTAGCAATGGTTGATTTTCCTGCGCCCGAAGCTCCAACAAACGCAACTGTTTGTCCTGCCTTAATATTCAGATTAATGCTGTTTATTACTTTTTTGCCGTTGCTGTAACTAAAATCGACATTCTTAAAATCAATGGCACCTTTAAAATCGGGAGCGGTGATTTTTCCTTCTTCCTGAATTAGCTCGTCTTGATCTAAAATTTCAAAAACACGGTCGGCAGCTACAATTCCCATCTGCATCACGTTAAATTTATCGGCAATTTGTCGCAACGGGTTAAACAACATAGAAATCATCATGGTATAACCAAACAAATCTCCGGTTGTTGTTAAATGATCGCCCTGAACAATACTAAATCCGCCGTAAATAATTACACAACCCAATGTTACCGACGAAACAATATCGGCAATAGGGAAGAAGATGGAGTTGTACAGAATGTTTTTCTGCCACGCATCGTTATGTTTCTGGTTGATTTTTTTAAAGTTTTCGTATTCAATCTGTTCACGGTTAAACAATTGAACGATTTTCATTCCGGTCAATCGTTCTTGAATAAAGGTGTTTAAATTGGCAACCTGCAAACGAACTTCTTCAAAAGCAACTTTCATATGTTTTTGAAAAATTCGAGTAGCATACAGTAAAACCGGCATGGCAAGAATTACAATTATGGTCAGTTTCCAGTTCATCCACGTCATAATGCCTAAAACAACGATCATTTTTAAAACATCGCCCACAATCATGAATAAGCCCTGACTAAAAATACTTGCAATGTTCTCAATATCAGATACATTTCGGGTAATTAATTTCCCAACAGGTTCGTTATCAAAATAACTCAAACGGAATTTAAGCATTTTATTAAACAAGTTGGTACGTATGTCTTTTATGATGTTTTGTCCCAGCCAGCTTGCAATGTAGGTAAAGAAAAACTGTGAGGAAACTTCTAAAATAAGTACCAGAGCCATTAAAGCCACATAAATGGTTAATCCGTTTAAATCTGCTTTTGCAATATAAACATCAACTACATTTTTAACCATATAAGGGCGTACCGCTCCAAAAACAGCAAGCGTAATAACCGTAAGCACTACCCAGAACATTTTGTCTTTGTAGGGCTGTGCATATTGCATTACTTTTTTTAATGTAGAAGTTTTATTTTGTTTCATTTATATATGGATATTCTACTTGTGTTAAATATAAACCGTGTGCCGGAACAGAAAAACCTGCCTTACCACGATTTTTGCTTTTTATGATTTCATGAACATCGGAAACCGAAATTTTACCCAAACCTACATTTAGCAAAGTACCAACAATTGCACGAACCATATTGCGTAAAAAACGATTGGCCGAAATATGAAAAATTAGTTGAGAACCTTTTTGTTCCCAATAAGCTGTGGTAATGTTACAGTTAAACGTAAAAACATCGGTATGTGTTTTACTGAAACATTCAAAATCTTCGTATTGCAACAAGATTTTGGCTGCTTCGTTCATTTTATCTACGTCTAAATTTTTATAATGATAATAGCTTAAATTCTTTAAAAAGCTGTTTTTAAATGTGTTGATATGATATTCGTACGATCTTGAAACAGCATCAAAACGGGCATGTGCATCATTAGCTACATCAAAAAAATTAAAAACGGTAATGTCTTCAGGTAAAAACGAATTTAATTTTTGAACCATTCGTTGTTTATCAAAAACAACATCGGTATCAAAATGGGCATACATTAATCTGGCATGTACACCGGCATCTGTTCTACCTGCGGCAACCAGATCAAAATCATCTTTTAAAAGAACATTTATAGCTTTTGTTAAAACCTGTTGCACGCTAATTGCCTGAGGTTGCAGCTGCCAACCGTGATAATTGGTACCGTTGTATGCAAACTGAATAAAGTACTTCAACTATTAAAAATTTAAACATACAAATATACTTTAATTTGCCGGAATGCGTGTATTAACAAAAAACTAATATTTTTGTACAAACAATATTTTATGAAAAAACTGTTACCCTTCGTTTTTATACTGATAAGCTTTATAGCAGAAGCACAGAATTTCAATGATTATTTTAACGATAAAACCCTTCGTTTAGATTATATTTTTGCAGGAAATGCCAAGCAGCAGAATGTTTATTTAAGTGAAATGATTCAGTTAGGTAAATGGCACGGACGTGTTGATAATCTTTCGGTTACGCCTATTCAGGGTAACGGACAAATAAAGGTTTACAGCACCGCAAATGATAAACTTATTTATGTTTTGCCTTTTGGAAGTCTGTTTCAGGAATGGCTAACATTGGAAGATGCAAAAAATCAGTTTAAGAGTTTTGAGAATTCTTTTCTGATTCCTTTTCCGAAAGAACCAATTCGAGTTGATATTTCTTTTTTCACTGCCGAAAAGCAGGAAAAAATAGTATCGCAGCAATTTATCGATCCAAAAGATATTTTAATTCGAAAAGCAACCGATGTTCAAAATTCGTATGAAGTTGTTCATCACTCAAAAATAAAAAATCCGATAAAAATTGCGCTGGTTGCCGAAGGATATACCGAAAACGAATTAGATCTTTTCATGGAATATGCACATAAAACCGTCGAAAATCTGTTTAAGCATAAGATATTTAAAAAATATCAGGATTATTTTGAAATAGTTGCTGTGAAAACGGTCTCAAAACAGTCGGGGATAAGTATTCCTTCAAAAGATATCTGGTTGGATACGGCAGTTCAATCAAACTTCGATACTTTTTACTCAAACCGATACTTAACTACATTACATACCAAATTACTGCATACACAATTGGAAAATATTCCGTATCAGCACATTATCATTTTGGCAAATACCGATTTTTACGGTGGCGGCGGTATTTTGAATTCATACAGTTTAACTACAACGAAAAATAAGGAATTTGCACCGGTTGTTGTTCATGAATTCGGACATAGTTTTGCTGGTTTGGCAGATGAATATTTTTATGAGGAAGATGTTTTTGAAAATAAAGCGACGTTAAGTATTGAACCTTGGGAAAAAAATATTACTTCGTTGGTTGATTTTGGATCTAAATGGAAGAATTTGCTGAAAGCCGAAACGCCTGTTCCAACAGATGCATCATTACAGAAAGATGTTGAAATTGGCGCTTTTGAAGGATTAAAAGGCAATGGATTGTACATACCGACATTAACCTGCAGAATGAAAATTAACAATACCAAAGATTTTTGTCCGGTTTGCAGCAATGCAATCGAAGAAATGATTTTATTTTATACAACCAAGCAAAAAAAGTAAT
>JBEBXO010000045.1:0-20946 GCA_040391585.1 Paenimyroides ummariense
ATCTCATATTAATTTAATTTGAATTAGTTTAAGTACAAAACTAAACCTTTTTTATATAATAACAAATTTTTAACATACCTATTTAATAATAAATAGAACTCTTTTTAGAGAAAACGTTCTCAATTTTAAACAAATGACACACTTACTCACACATTCGCTTAACTACAAACACCACCTTAATTATGTAAATAAATCTAAAAAAACCCGCTTAAAATTAGAACACAACCTCCTTAAAAAACAAAAATCTGCCTCATAACTGAGACAGATTTTTTGTTAATATTTTTTTTAGTTATTTCTTAATAAACTTATAACTTTTATTAGCTCCGTTTTTAGAGATCACTAAAATATACGCTCCTTCTTTAAGCGAAGTCACATCGATAGTTGAATTATTAGAGTTAAAAATTAAATCTTTACTTAATATTTCTTTACCCGACACATCAAAAATTTTATAATTGGCATCAGATAAAATTTGTAAATCACCAGCAATGTTTAAAACAGAATTTGTAGGATTTGGATAAATATTTAATCCATTCAAAACCACATCCTCAACAGAAACATCACCTTTAGATGCACCAGTAAGTATCAAAGAATAATCTTGAGATCCACCTTGTAAAGCTCCAGTATGATTTATTGTTATTTTATAATTACCTGCAATCTTATCTGCTAGAGTAGGAAACTCTATTTTTTCAATATTATCTCTATCATTTCTAGCATTTCTTACAGCAATATTATTAGCTGTTGGTAAAACACCCCAACTTTTAGTTAGAGACCACGGATAAAACACTTTTCCTGTATCTAAATTGGTTAGTGTTATATCTAAATCATTTACCAATTTTTTCAAATTGACATCACCACTACTATCGGCTGTTCCTGCTGGATCATTCCATGCCATAGTTACAACTAAATCTTCAACACCATCGTAAACAAAACTATGTTCAAATACAGCATTTTCAACCAAAGTATTTTCTTGCATTAGTACCAAAGAATCATTAGCATTAGCAGCATCCATTACTAACTTTCCTTTACCAGCATCAATTAACCCCCAACCAAACATAAAATCTGGACCTGCTGCCGGACCCGTTTCTCTAGCTGTATGAGCCATTAAGGCTCTCACTGTTGCAGATTTCATATAACGACCAAATACATCATTATGATATCCTTGCCACATAGTAAACACACCTGTAACTGCAGGTGCTGCCATAGAAGTACCACTCATTACATCAGTTGACTGATTTCCAGTGATACCCACAGAAGTAACACCAACCCCTTTTGCTGCAATATCAGGCTTAATTCTGAAATCGTTTGTAGGCCCATAATTACTAAAAATAGCTATAAAAGGGTTAGCTCCACTAACTGAAGACGCTCCTGTAATTCCAGTATGATTTTCTGTTCCATTAGTAGCCGCTACAGTTACAACATTTTTAGAAACACCTGCCTGAGACAACAAATCTTTTTTATTTTTAGCAGGATTGTAATTATCATTTCTATCATTACCTGCAGCAAAAACAATTGTATAATATGGTGCATTATTTGCTAATAAATCATAATCTCTAGAATTTGTATTATACAGCCCAAAAATATTTACCGATCCTCCACTAGCAAAATAACCAGCTGTATTAAGACCATATGAATGATTTGACGTGTAAATTGGAGCAGAAGTACTAACTGCCGCTGTAGCCATTTCGCTAACATCTTGTATCCAGTTATAAGCAAATACTTTTGCTCCAAAAGCAAAACCTTTCCCAACACCTGTTCCAAAATTCCCTGCCGCTACAGTACCTGCCACATGAGGACCATGTTTTCTTCCATCCAGGTTATTATCAGGAAAATTATTTCCTGTATCTTTTATGCTATAACGATTTACACCTGCAGTCATAAAACCTAAGTGATTAATAGTTAAAACTCCTCCATCCCATATACCAACATTCATACCTGTTCCAATAATACCATCAGTATGAAGACCTTTAGCATTAGCTGTTTGTAAAGAACTAGCAGTGGTAGAATTATTCATTGTTCTATAGTACAGTAGCGCGCCTGTTTCATCTTCATAACCTACCAAAGAATAGGCATATCCATCTTCATTTCCTCCTAAAGGCATTCCTTTCTCATTCGCAATATCAACCGCTTTCTGATATCTTCTTTCAAACTCTAAAGATTTCTCTTTAGCAAAATTATTTAAAAACTCTATATTAGTTGCTTCACGAATATAATCTGGCATTGGCTTATCTTCTTGCTGAGCATTAGCACTTCCAAAAGATAATGCTAACACAGCTAAAAACAACTTCGTAATTTTATTTTTCATTTTATTAAATATTAATCATAATAAGTTTAGAATATCAAATTTATGTAATTTTGTTCTGATTTTTATCTTTTTATTGAATTATTATATTATTTAACATTTTGTTATGTTATTAAAAGCGTACAGTAACTATAAAATTGAAGTAGGTACAGATGAAGCCGGCAGAGGCTGTTTAGCAGGACCGGTTACGGCGGCTGCTATATTGCTTAACGATAAATTAGAAAACGAATTGATTAACGATTCTAAAAAACTATCGATCCATTCTAGAAATAATTTGCGATTGTTTATTGAAGAGCACAACCATTGCTTTGGCGTAGCACACATTTTTGAAAATACCATTGACGAGATTAATATTCTGAATGCTTCTATTGAAGCAATGCATCAAGCGATTTCGAATTTATCGTTTGAACCGGAATTTATTATTGTTGACGGAAACCGTTTTAAACCTTACAAAGAAATTCCTCACGAAACCATTGTGAAGGGCGATAGTAAATATTTAAGTATTGCCGCTGCTTCTATTCTAGCAAAAACCTATCGCGACGAATATATGCTGCAACTACACGAAGAATTTCCTATGTACGGCTGGGATACCAATATGGGCTATCCGACTAAAAAACATCGAGAAGCTATTTTAGAATACGGTCCGTGTAAATACCACCGTAAATCGTTCCGCCTTTTACCGGAACAATTGATTTTAGATTTATGATTATATATAATAAGGAGTGAAAAAATTTTCACTCCTTATTATATTATAAAACTTCAGCCTCAAAAAGTTCTTTAAAATAGTGTAGAATTTTCTGCTTTACTTCTTCTTCGTTTACAGTTTCCACTCCTAGTTCAACATTTAAAGAAGCTACAGCCTTACCACGTATCCCACACGGAATAATATGATCAAAATAACCTAAATTGGTATTTACATTTAATGCAAAACCATGCATGGTTACCCAACGCGAGGCACGCACGCCCATTGCGCAAATTTTACGTGCAAATGGTGTTCCAACATCTAACCAAACTCCCGTTTCGCCTGCACTTCGTTCTCCTTTTAAACCGTAATCTGCCAATGTTTTAATAATTACATCTTCTAAAAAACGCAAATATTTGTGAATATCAGTAAAAAAATTATCTAAATCTAAAATAGGATATCCTACAATTTGACCAGGTCCGTGATAGGTTATATCTCCACCGCGATTAATTTTATAAAAAGTTGCGTTTTTTGCCGCCAACTGCTCATCATTCAAAAGCATATTATGCAAATCGCCACTTTTTCCTAAGGTATAAACATGCGGATGTTCTACAAACAAAAAATAATTGGGTGTTTCTTTCGCGTTTGCTTCGTCTTTTCGGTTTTGTGATTTTATACTTAAAATTCCTTGAAACAATTCTTCCTGATAATCCCAGGTTTCTTTATAATCTTTTAAACCTAAATCTTGTATCTGAACTTTTTTATTCATTTTATTGTGTTTACCTATTGTATTTAGGATTGTTTAATAGTACCAAAGCCCCAATTACTCCCGGAACCCATCCTACCAAAGTCAGCAGCAATACAATCAATATTGATCCGCAACCTTTATCAAACACAGCAAACGGCGGTAGAAATATGGCTAATAAAACCCTCCAAAAACTCATAGCTTTTCTATTAATTAATATTCTTACAAATTTAGTCAATTAAAAACAATCACGCATTTAAAAATATTCAAACAAAATAGATCAACCAACTAAAAAATAGTTAATTTTGCAGGTTAAATAAAGAAAATATAAATTTTATGCAACTTTCAGAACAAGAAATCATCAGAAGAGAAAAATTGGGCAAGTTACGTGAACTTGGCATCAATCCTTATCCCGCTAATTTGTTTCCGGTAAATCATACATCGAAGCAGATTAAGGAAACTTTTGAAGAAGGAAAGAAGGTTGTAACTGCCGGCAGATTAATGAGTGTTCGCGATCAGGGTAAAGCAAGTTTTGCCGAAATTCAAGATCAAGAAGGCAGAATTCAATTATATTTAAACCGCGATGTTATTTGCGCAGGCGAAGACAAAACATTGTACAACACCGTATTTAAAAAATTGACCGATTTGGGCGATTTTATTGGCATTGAAGGCGAATTATTTACAACACAAGTGGGTGCAAAATGTATCCGAGTAGAAAAATTTTCGATTCTTTCTAAAACTTTACGCCCGTTGCCGTTGCCAAAAACCGATGACGAAGGCAATGTGTTTGATGCCTTTACCGATCCGGAATTGCGTTACCGTATGCGTTATGTAGATTTAATTGTGAATCCGCTTAACAAAGAAATTTTTATAAAACGCACCAAATTATACAACGCTATGCGCTCGTTTTTTAACGACCGTGGTTATTTAGAGGTTGATACTCCGGTTTTACAATCGATTCCCGGTGGTGCAGCAGCACGTCCGTTTATTACACACCACAATGCATTAGACATTCCGTTATATATGCGTATTGCCAATGAATTGTATTTAAAACGCTTGATTGTAGGCGGATTTGAAGGGGTTTATGAGTTTTCTAAAAACTTCCGTAACGAAGGAATGGACAGAACGCACAATCCGGAATTTACAGCAATGGAAATTTACGTTGCCTATAAAGATTATAACTGGATGATGGAGTTTACCGAGCAATTATTGGAACATTGCGCCATTGCAGTGAACGGAACAAGCGAGGCTACTTTTGGCGAACATACAATTAATTTTAAAGCTCCTTACCAACGTGTAACCATGCGCCAGGCTATTATTGACTTCACCGGTTTTGATATTGACGGTAAAACCGAAGATGAAATTCGCGAAGCTGCCAAAAACATGGGTATTGCTGTTGATGATACCATGGGTAAAGGAAAATTGATTGATGAAATTTTCGGCGAAAAATGCGAAGGAAATTACATTCAGCCTACATTTATCACTGATTATCCTAAAGAAATGTCGCCACTTACCAAAGAACACCGTGACAATCCAGAATTAACAGAGCGTTTTGAATTGATGGTTTGTGGTAAAGAGATTGCAAATTCGTATTCTGAATTAAACGACCCTATTGATCAGCGTGATCGTTTTGAAGATCAGTTGAAATTATCGGAAAAAGGAGATGATGAAGCCGGACAATTTATTGATGAAGATTTCTTGCGTGCATTGGAATTTGGCATGCCCCCAACAGGTGGTTTAGGAATTGGAATGGATCGATTGATTATGTTTTTAACCAATAACCCATCAATACAAGAAGTGTTATTCTTCCCACAAATGCGCCCAGAAAAAGCAGCACCTGCATATGAATTAACCGATGACGAAAAAATCATTGTTGCTATTTTAGAGAAAAACGAAAATAAAATAACATTAGCTGCATTAAAAGAGCAAGCAGCTTTAAGCGGTAAAAAATGGGACAAAGCCATGAAAGCTTTAGCTTCTTACAATCTGACAAAAGTGGTTACAGAAAACGAAGAAAAAGTAGTACAGTTTAATTAATAAACAGTAATCATAAAACACAAATTCTCTGCTTTAATTAGTAGAGGATTATTTTTCTATATACTTTGAGATTTTTGGTGAAAAATGCGAGGGAAACTACATTCAGCCTACATTTATCACCGATTATCCGAAAGAAATGTCGCCACTTACCAAAGAACACCGTGACAATCCTAAATTAACCGAGCATTTTGAACTAATGGTTTGTGGTAAGGAAATTGCAAATTCTTATTCAGAATTAAACGACCCTATTGATCAGCGTGAACGTTTTCAAGATCAGTTGAAATTATCTGAAAAAGGTGATGATGAAGCCGGACAATTTATAGACGAAGACTTTTTACGTGCATTAGAATTTGGTATGCCGCCAACTGGTGGTTTAGGTATTGGTATGGATCGTTTGATTATGTTTTTAACTAACAATCCGTCTATTCAAGAAGTGTTATTCTTTCCGTAAATGCGACCTGAAAAAGCAGCACCAAGTTATGAATTAACCGATGACGAAAAAATCATTGTTGCTATTTTAGAAAAAAACAAAAACAAAATGCCGTTAACAACTTTAAAAGAGCAGGCAGCTTTAAGCGGTAAAAAATGGGACAAAGCCATGAAAGCTTTAGCTTCTTACAGCCTAACAAAAGTGATTACAGAAAACGAAGAAAAAATAGTGGAGTTTGTTTAAGCAAACTTGAAAGTTTCATATACAAGACAGGGTTTTGACTAATTAAATCAAAACCCTGTTTATTTTATACGGTACTTAAAAAAAACAAGAAATTTGAATTAGGACAATGGAAATTTCACTTGCCATTAACTTGTACTTAAAGCCTTGTTTACAGATTTTGTAAGATTATCTACCAGCAAGCCTAATATCTCATCCATCAACTTAAGATCTTTCTTTGTAGTGCGTGTGAAATCATGGTTAAACTGCAATCGGTGTTTTACAAAACCAAAAAAATTTTTATTATTGTATTTATTAAACAGAAACTCTATAGTTTCCAGCTTCGGTTCAAAATGCACAATAAGTTTCCACAAAATGAAAGGAGTTGCATAATTGGGCAAGTATGAAGATTTTGAAAAAACCAGTGTACGAAAAACCCTCATAAGCGTATGGTTAAACAAAAGCCCTGCACCTTCACTATTTTTCTTTTCTTCTTTGCGTAAAGCCAAATAACTGTCATATAATACTTTTGCAGACCGGAAATAATACTCCAAATCGGGATAGCATTTTGTATGCGGATCTTCCCAATGTATCTGCGGATATACCGCAGATTGATACACCCTATTTTCAGACTTCATTATCTCTTTGAAAAACGCCTGATGCTGAAACAGATTTTTCTGTATCCAAATACGGGAATGACCGATAATAACCACCTCAATACAGTCACCAATTTTTGCCATTACAGACTGCTGTATTGAGCCTAGCACAACCGAACCCAGACCCTCACCAATCAGAAGCAAATAATAAACAGACGCAGGACCAATTCTTTTATCGAACAGGTATATTTCTTCTACAGGCTTTATCCGTAAAATTTGAGAAACAATCTTTGTCTGTTCATCTTCATCGGCTACATATTCCATAAGCTTAAGACCATGTTCCGTCATACTTGTTTTCATCGACTTTTTAAGTTCTGAAAAACGCTTAGAAACCAGATTGTACAATTTACTTTCGCATTCTATTAAGGCATTGACCACATCGTCATTAAAATAATCGTCATCGTCTTCTGCACATTGCACTGCTCTTTCCAGTTCGTCTATCAAAAAGAATTCGTTTTCATTTTTTCTAACAAATAAAGAGGCCAACTCAGGTTCTACCAGTATCAATCTATTAATACTCTGGTGTAAATTTTCCAAATTCAGGTTTCGACCAAAATAAAGCTGTTCCAATTGAAAAATATCATATTCGTATACCGAATTTAAAATTAGAACCGTACCTAACTGGGATGAATACTTTTTCATGCGGTTGCTCTCTGAAAACAGCAGATCGTGATCATGATAAAACCGCTCGGTATACTGCCTGTATTTCTTTTTACAGCTGCTCCAAGATGCATCTGAACAACCAATACCATCTGCATTACTATACAACACTGCCGGCTTGCGACAGTATGCCATGCTGAACGGATTACCAATTGACAGGTTGCTTTCCAGTGTAAGCTCATCCGTAACATGTATAAACAATCCATAGTTTACTAAAGCATTGGTGATCCATTTTTTAGATTCAACAAGTTTTACATCTAAGTTACTCACTAAAAGGATTATGAGTTGTGAAATGCCATTGTTTGTGGGGTAATAAAAAATACTGGCTATAGCGAATTCTGCTATCAGCTGGCGAAGGCTATCCTGCAAGGCGGGATCTAATTCTGAAGAAATTTTAACTGTATCCATAACATTCAATTTTAAAGATTTGAATACAAACTTAAAATGAAGCAAAAGGATATAAAATTCGACTACGGGATAAAAAATCCGCTACAGCGGGATATTTTAGAGCAATTTACTAAACAGGAGTTTTAATGATAATTACATACCCAATTGTACCTATATAGTTATTTTTCACTATATTAGCACTATATTACTATGAACGTCAAAAACGTTATCTGAAAATTTATCTACCCTCAGATCCGAAATCCTGTTTTTTATTCTGCTTTTTACGTTTTTTAACTAAAATACATTTCATGCACTAACCATGCTTTATCCATACAGTATCTACGGAGTATCCCTACTTTTGTTATTTAGAAAATTTTTCGGTTTGCACTTTATGCTTTTTTACCTAATTATTCTTAAATTTACATTTACGTTAAACCAAATAAAAATGCCATGGAACAGAAAATTCACGAAGGACGCAATGTAAAACGATTCAGGGAAATGCTGGGGATAAAACAAGACGCTCTGGCATACGAACTTGGCGACGACTGGAACCAGAAGAAAGTATCTATGCTTGAGCAAAAGGAAACCATAGACAAAATCCTTTTAGAGCAGATTGCCGCCGTACTTAAAATTCCCGCTGAAGCCATACAGAATTTTGATGAGGAGAAAGCTGTAAACTTTATATCAAGTACATTTAATGATAATGCTGTTGGAGTGATTGTAAACAATTACAACCCACTTGATCAAATCATACAACTGCACGAAGAAAAGATCGCCTTATACGAGCGTATGCTTAAAGAAAAAGAAGAAATGATGCTGCGCCTGGAAAAACTAATAAACAGCAAATAAACGGCTTAAAAATATGCTGTAACCAGGATTTACACAAAGCTTGTAATAATAAAACCCTCTAAAGAAGAGGGTTTATTTTTAATTATTTTACAATTAATTTCTGTGTTTTAACTTCGTTACTTTTTAATAAAACTTTTAAAACATAAGTAGCTTTTGACAGGTTTTCAACAGATCCGGAAATTTCTTTACCTTGTAAAACCTTTTTACCAGATAAATCAAACAATTCCCATTTTTGAAGATCACTATTTTCTGTATCAATAGTAAAGACATTTGTTGCAGGATTTGGATAAACTTTCACTTCTCCACTTGTTTTAACAATATAATCAATATTTATCACATAATCCTGAACACCTTTTGAGGGCATTAAATGATGCATTTTTGATGGTTTAGAAGCAGGACAATTTTCTATAATTGCTGTATAATTAGACCCTAAACTAATTTCTGTATCAGGGAGTAACAAAATACTACTACCTGCCTTCATATCAATATTTAAACTATTTATGTTATAATTAGTTTGTGTAGTAATAGAATTACTAACTTGATAAGTATAATTATTATTAATTTCGGGTGCCGTTAATACAATATCACTTACGCAACCAGGATGTTTAGGAAATAATTGAGGAAGACCATTACTTGAGATCGCCCCATTTAAAAACACATTTGTGGGATTTGTAGAAAATCCAGTATATGTGTTTGTAGGATTGTCAATTTTTCCTAAATAACCACTTCCAATTTCTGTATAATAAACTTCACCATCTTTAGCTCGTTGAAGTTGCCCAATTTGAATATTTGAGGGTAAGATAACTTGATGATAACTACTACCTACCTGATTTAAATACATAGCCAAAATATCGACCCCTACGATCACATTATTCGGAAAAACATTCATCGAAGAAGAACAGTATGCTACAGAGCCATCTTGACTGAACTCTGTTGAAAAACTATTACTTGATCCAAAACTCACATGCACATAAGGAAAATTATATACTATTGACCCTGTTGAACTATCAAATCGATGAAAATCAACACTAGAACCATTGATAGGCATGGTAAAACCTATAGCTAATAGCGTATCAAAACCAGCATTTGTGTTTACAAATGGGGAAGCCTTAACAAACATAACACCATCAATATTGGAATTTTGCAAAGTATTAACTACTGGCATATTACTGATACCACTACCATCAAACAAAAATGATAATAAATCATGTTGCGTTGGTATAAGCAACCAATAGTCTGTTCCGTTTGCATGAGGCACTGCTGTAACTGCGCTTGTTGTTATTGGCTTGCCATAATTATCTAATACCGGTACATTCTTCAAAACCTTATCAACATCGCCCAATGGTTGACCCGTGCTACCCAAAGCCCCCAATGTCATATCTACCACGGAATAAGCTGTGTACGAGTTTTTGCTAAATGGATCGGCAGTGGTAAATACATAATACCTGTCTTTGTTACCTATCTCGCCTATAATTAGTGTTTGTGCGCTCTTTACTGTGCCAGTTAACCCTGTACCGTTTGGCATTATATTATGTTCGCGATCCCAGATCGTTATACCATCGGTATAAAACAATAAATTGCCTTGCGCATCGCTTACGCTGCCACAAGCTTCGGGCGCACTCATGGCACTGTTGGTTAACGCTACTGGTGCTACCGCACTAAAATTAACAGCAGCTTTGTCGCCAAAATACCAATTATCGTTTTCGCCCTGCGAATAGGCAGAAAGCCCCAAGAACAGTATAAAAATTATATATATATTTTTCATAACCATTCTTATTTAGTTGTTTTGCTTTCTAAAGCTTCTATACGCTTTTGCAGTTCTATGCTGTAAAGGGTTAGTTCTTCTACTTTTTTAAGCAGTAAAATGTTCATTTCTTTTAATTCTATACCATTAGCAATCGCCTCTGCCGTAGTAGGTACTTCGGGTAAATGCCCGTTTTGTTTTATAAACTGCTCTACTTCTGTTAACGGCATCAAGTTATAATCCTGTTCAAAAACATAATCTGCCCAACCGTTGTTGGCTGCGATATCTACCTTAATTTTCTCGGTACGTATACCGTCTTTAACAAATAAGCGGTAATCTGAACAATCTGTACAAAATAAATTATCAGTTCCCAAGCCAATTTTATCATCAATAATGACTAAAGTTTTACTTGTGTTATTTAAGCCAATATTCAAAGAGGAAGTAAGTGTTGTCGTATTTGTAGAAGGATCTTGATAGCCAAAAGGGTTTGCTGAAATCACAAAAGAATATGGTCTAAAAATATCATTTGCAGTAGTAAATTTGATTGAAGGATTCTTCGTAGAAGAATTGGCAATTCCTATAGTACCGCTCAAATTTAAATTATCCCCTGTGCTTGTAGTACCAATACTCACTTTTCCTGTTCGCGAAATATCACTTGTAGTGTTGTTTGCACCTGTCCATTGTTGTGCAAATAAAAAAGTTGACCCCATAAGGGTTAATACCAATGTAAAAATTTTGTTTTTCATTTTTAAAATGTATTTTAAGTTAAGTATTATAAATATACATTTTATTTTAACAAAAATTAACAAAATTGTTTTTTTTATTTTAAAAACAAGCTATTTTAAATTACATAAAACACTTTTGTGCTACTGTTAACTAGAAATGTTAATATAGTAATATAGATCCCCCCTGCGGCGGGATGACACAAAACAAAAAAACGCTGCCTGTTACAGCAGCGTTTTTAAATATTAAATTTTAAACTTTATTATTTTTTAAGATTAATCTTGGTAACGTTTGTTTTTTGACTTTTTGTAAAATCAATATTTGTCAACTTATCCATTCCTTTAGCTTTTGGAGCATCAGGAGCTAATTGAAAAACATATGCGCCATCCCAAATCAATTCAGCCTCTTTAGCATTAGCTACATCGCCGATAGCTGTATAATTTGCTGTAGAACCTCCATTTGGTGGCGTTCCACTAATAAAATTAAATTCATTATTTGACATATTCAAATTGTTTTTATCGAAAACACAAACAAATGATGAATTTGCAGTATAATAGAAATTAGTTGCTTGATGCGGATAATTAACTGATGCTGGAGTCGTAGTTGTATTCACCGGAATAAAAACTTCCTCAACATAATACAAATTATTTGCATTATTAGGATTAGTATTATCCATTGAAACCATCAGCCATTTTGTACAAAGCACTGGAGATGTAGCTCCAGATACTGTTAAATTAAAACCATCAAATCCATTTGTTGTATCACCAGTAGCTATCCAATATGTATTAGTAACTGGTTTCCAATCTCCATCATACTCAATTCTATTACCTGTTGGCTCAACTGGTTCTTCTTCGTCTTCTAAAACAGTAAATTTAAAAGTTGCTGTATAATTGTCCATAGTTGCAATAACCGTATGCGAACCTGTTTTTGCTGGCGTATAAGTGTTTCCTGAAATGGTAGTACCACTTACTTTAAATTTTGTAGATTTAGTAACATCTACACTGTTTAGCATAGCGGTAAATTCAAACTTATCGCCTATGTATTTAGCTTCCTCTGGGTTGCTGTGTACAGCAGTAAACTTTTGTTCTTCTGGTGGTTCAGGTCCATCTGGCACTATACCATTATGCACATATTCTACACACGAATTTAAGCTTACTAAAGCCAGTAGAAAAAAGAGTAGTTTATTAATTTTCATAAAGTAATTATTTTAAACATTTGTAATTAAACCCCTAAAGTATAAAAAAAAAGTATTGCTGTTAAAAAATTAACATATTTATTTTTCAATCTTTTAAATGTTGTGTTTATTTATAGACACTACAAAGCATTTGCGATTACTAAAACACTTTATAAGGATAGCAACTCGTTAAAATCGGCGGTAGTACTAATAGTTTCTTCTTGGTATTGCAACGACCAACCTAATGATTGTGTAACGACCAAAAATTTACTTAATTCGCTAATTAATCTGTTTTTGGCGTTTTCTTGAATGTTTGATTTTGCAACTTTTTCTTGAAACTGCGCTTTAACACTTTCCTGAATTTTGTTGTAATCGGCACCTTGAAAGGCATTAAAGCGCGATTCTTCTACATCGTAAATCTTAATATCAGGATTGATCTTTATTTCTTCGGTTGGAATAAAAGTTATTTTTACAATTTTATTGGTTTCATCAACCACATATTCCAATTTTGATAAATCATACATAATCTGCACATCCGCATTTACAACCACCAACGCTTTTTTATCAAAACTCATTAAATTCATAAACGATTTCTCGTCTTTATAATTGTAAATCTGTGATATTTTTGCTTCGTTTACCACCAATTTGCTCACATTTTTCATTTGTTGGGCAATAAGTTCGGTATCTGGCAACATTTGACTGTTGTTTGATGCTTTTTTCATGATAAAATAGGTAAATCCGCTTCCTATCAAAATGCAAATAACTGCCAATATTAAAATTCTTTTCATATTATCTAAAATTCATGAATGGATATTGTTCTAACAACACATCTAATTTTTGCGCCAATTTATCTAAAAATTGTTGATGTGCTTCGCTATACGGATTAAACGAACGATGCGCCAAACCTTTCTGCACCTCATCAACCAATTTCATTGTATCAACCGCATTTCCATCAACCGCATGTTCTACAAATTTATTCCAAATATAATCAATTGCCAATTCGTTTGGGTGAAGTAAATCTTTGCCATAGAAACGGTAATCTCTTAATTCATCCATCACCAATTCATACGACGGAAAATAATAATTATTGATCCGATTATTTTCTAAATGCCCGTGCAATGCCGCAATTAAATGTGCTTTGCTGCGTTGATTTTCTACAAAACCATCTTTAATATGCCGCACCGGAGAAATGGTATAAATGATTTGAATGGTTGGATTTAAACATCGGATACCTTTTTCAATCGCATCCATTGCCTCTTGACATTCTACTACCGATAATAGTTCTTTGCCGAATTGTTTTTGAGGGATTTTATGACAATTTGCTACCAACTGATTTTTTTCGATATGTCGATACACCCACGCCGTACCAAATGTAAGCACAAAATGAGTGGCTGTTTGAACTGCTTGTTTAAACTGAAGTATTTTAACGTTTAGAGTTTCAATAATATCTTCTTGTTCTAATTGATTTAGATCGGAATGTGCATAGAAACTGCTCCAAATTTCGTTATGTAAAAAAACATCTTCTTCTGTAAACGTTTTATCGTTCAAAGCAAAATCAATCAAATTGGCAATGGCAACCGGATGAAATAAAATCCCAAAAGGATTGACTGAATTTTGAAATTGAAACTGCCGAAAGCGTTCTGCCATATTTACTGCAAAACAACTGCCTACACTCACAATTTTAGAGTGATAATCGATTTTATTTTCTAATGACTTTATAGGAACAATGGTTTGTAGCTGCATGTTGTTGTTTTTACAAAAATACAGCTTATCTACGAAAATATGCGCTCATATCTTCGCCACTTTTTTGTTCCAACGTATAATCATCGCACGAATACATGTGAATGCCTTCAAAAATCACCGTTGGACCTTCTATCAACAATTCATCGACTTCCTTTAAAAAGGCTTTTAAAATAGCACCTTTTTTATGTTCTTCGTAAGCTTCTTTAGATTCGAATATTTTCAAATTTAAAAACTTATTTAAATCGGTTTGATCTAACATATTGGTTACATGCAAGGTTCCCAATTCGTTTTGCACCAAGGCATCGGCTTCTTTTGTTACCAAATTAAAAAACGTTTTGCGTTGTGTAGGAAAAACACGGTACGCTACAATAACTACATATCTCATATATTTTTCTTTTAAAATTACAAATTTGACTTTAAAAGAAAAAGAGGAAATTTGCATTTCCTCTTTTAAATTATAATAAATTAATGAGATACTGAAACAAGTTCAGCATGACAAAACGTTTATTTTTAAACTCCTATTTCAAAAAATTCACTGCATTTGCAATTGCATCTGCCATACCTTCAGGATTTTTACCTCCGGCTGTAGCAAAGAACGCTTGTCCACCACCACCACCTTGGATGTATTTTCCTAATTCGCGAACAATTTGCCCGGCATTTAATCCTTTACTTTCAACGATTTCTTTAGAAACATACGCTGTTAACATTGGTTTACCTTCGTTTACTGTTCCAAACAAAATAAAGAAGTTTTCTGCTGTTCCACCAATTTCATAAGCTAAATCTTTCGCTCCTGTAGCATCTAAATCTACTTGTTTTGCTAAGAATTTCACACCATTGATTTCTTCTACTTGCGCCAATAAATCAACTTTTAAACTTTTTGCTTTCTCTTTCAATAATTGCTCGACTTGTTTTTTTAATTTGGCGTTTTCGTCTTGTAACGAATGAACAGCCTTCATGGTATCTTGAGGATTTTTCAATGCCTCTTTAATATCTTTTAATGTAGTTTCTTGGTTTTGATAAAACGCACGAACTGCATCACCAGTAATTGCTTCAATACGACGAATACCAGCAGCAACTGCGCTTTCAGACACAATTTTAAACGACCAAATATCGGCTGTATTTTGTACGTGAATACCTCCACATAATTCCATAGATTCACCAAACTTAATCGCGCGAACTACATCACCGTATTTTTCACCAAACAAAGCCATCGCACCTTCTTCAACCGCTTGATTAAACGGAATAGCTCTGCGTTCGATTAATGGCAATTGTTCCGCAATACGAGCATTTACAAAAGCTTCAACTTGTTGCAATTCTTCTTCTGTGACTTTAGAAAAATGAGAAAAGTCGAAACGTAAATAATTTGGAGCCACTAACGAACCTTTTTGCTCTACGTGAGTTCCTAAAATGGTACGTAACGCTTGATGTAACAAGTGTGTAGCCGAGTGGTTTTTAGAAGATTTGTTACGTAAATCGGTATTTACTTTTGCAACAAATGTAGCTTCTAAATTTTCTGGCAATTGTTTCGTAAAATGTAAGATTAAGTTGTTTTCTTTTTTTGTATCGATGATTTCAATAGATTCATTAGCCGATACTAAAACGCCTTTATCTCCTACTTGACCTCCACCTTCTGGATAAAACGGCGTGTGATCTAAAACAATTTGATATAATGTTCCATCTTTTTTAGATTCTACTTTACGAATACGAGTAATTTTTACTTCGTTCTCCACTTTGTCGTATCCTTCAAACGTTTCAACATTTCCTTCGATTAATACATTCCAGTCGTCTTTAGAAACTTCTGAGGCGGCACGCGAACGATCTTTTTGTGCTTTCATTGCAGCTTCAAATCCTGCTTCGTCTAAATCGTATCCTTTTTCACGTAAAATCAGCGCCGTTAAATCGATTGGGAAACCGAATGTATCGTATAATTCAAACGCTTTGGCTCCGTCTACAACTTTACCTTCAGTTTTTTCGATTACAGTATCTAATAAATGTAATCCTTGATCCAACGTACGTAAGAAAGATGCTTCTTCTTCCTTGATTACATTTTTAACCAACTCTTTTTGAGATACGATTTCTGGGAAAAATGCACCCATTTGAGTTGATAATACATCAACCAACTGATAGATAAACGGCTCTTTTGTACCTAAGAACGTAAATCCGTAACGAATGGCACGACGCAAAATACGACGAATGACATAACCTGCTCCGTTATTTGATGGTAATTGTCCATCGGCAATTGCGAAGGCAACCGCACGTACGTGATCTACAACTACACGAATGGCTATATTAATTTTATTTTGAGATTCTTCGCTATCGTTCAGAATGACATCATTTGTAGTGTATTTTAATCCTGTGATTTCTTCTACTTTAGCAATTAATGGAGTAAATACATCGGTATCGTAGTTTGAAGTCACATTTTGCATAGCCATACATAAACGCTCGAATCCCATTCCGGTATCAACATGTTTTGCTGGTAATTTTTCTAAGGATCCATCGGCTTTACGGTTGAATTCCATAAATACGTTGTTCCAAATCTCAACTACTTGCGGATGATCGGCATTTACTAATGAACGACCTGAAACTTCGGCTCTTTCTTCATTAGTACGTAAATCAACATGAATTTCAGAACAAGGTCCACATGGTCCTTGATCGCCCATTTCCCAGAAATTATCTTTTTTATTTCCTAAAATGATTCGATCTTCTAGCACATATTGTTTCCATAAATCCCAAGCTTCTTGATCAAACGGTACATTTTCAGCTTCGTTTCCTTCAAAAACCGACACATACAATCGGTCTTTATCCATTTTTAATTCTTCTGTCAAAAATTCCCACGCCCAAGCAATGGCTTCTTTTTTGAAATAATCGCCAAACGACCAGTTACCCAACATTTCGAACATAGTATGGTGGTAGGTATCAAAACCTACATCTTCCAAATCGTTGTGTTTACCCGAAACTCGTAAACATTTCTGTGTATCGGCAATTCGAGATGATTTTGGAACAGCATTTCCTAAAAAATATTCTTTAAACTGCGCCATACCCGAGTTATTAAACATCAAAGTAGGATCGTCTTTTAAAACAATGGGAGCCGAAGGAACAATTAAATGTTCTTTGCTTTCAAAAAAATCAAGAAATTTCTTTCTAATATCTTGTGATTTCATTTTGTATATAAAAATTATGAATCGTTCAAAACTAACACTTTACAAAAAGCGCGTACAACTTGCAAAAGTAGTGATTTTAGCAGATAAAATCAGACAAAAAACTAACTTTTTAGTATTGTAAAAGTTATTATAAAAATTGTATATTAGCATAACTCAATTTTTTTGATGATGCAGATTGATTTACCCGAAAAAAGATATTACAGTATTGGTGAAATTGCCAAGGCTTTTGGCGTAAATGCCTCGTTGATTCGTTTTTGGGAAAAAGAATTTGATGTTCTAAAACCCAAAAAAAACGCAAAAGGCAACAGAATGTTTACGCCCGATGATTTAAAAAACCTAAAAACGATTTATCATTTGGTAAAAGAAAAGGGATTTACATTAGAAGGCGCAAAAGATTTTTTAAAAAACAGTAAAAAAACTTCGCTAAATACAATTGAAATTATCGAAAAATTAGAGCTGATAAAAAAACAATTACTTATTATTAAAAACGAAATTTAATTTTAGAAAATTTATGAAAAAATTTCTTCCTATCATTATTATCGCTGTACTAGCTATTGGTATCTACTCTTGGGTTAAAGGTATAAATAACACTGCAGTTACCTTAAATGAAAACATTAGCGAAAGTTGGGGAAATGTTGAAACTGCTTACGAAAGAAGAAACTCTTTAATTGGCAATTTAGTTAACACAGTTAAAGGCGCTGCCGATTTTGAAAAATCTACATTAGAAGCCGTTATAAGCGCACGTGCAAAAGCAACACAAACTACAATTGACCCTTCTAACATTACTCCGGAACAGTTAGCTGCATTTAACCAAGCGCAAAGTGGAGTTAACAGCGCACTTTCTCGCTTATTGGTAACGGTTGAACAATATCCTGATTTAAAGGCAAACCAAAACTTTATTAAATTACAAGATGAATTGGTTAGTACCGAAAATCAAATTTTAACAGCACGCACCCGTTTTAACGAAACCGTTAAACCTTACAACAATCACATTAAAGTGTTTCCAAACAATTTATTAGCAGGAATTTTAGGGTTTTCTGAAAGAGGATATTTCAAAGCATCTGAAGGAGCTGAAAAAGCACCAGATGTAAGTTTTGATTTTAAATAATAAACAATGTCGTTAACAGAAGATTTTTTAAGTGCAACTGAAGAACGTGAAATTGTTGATGCTATTGTAATTGCCGAACAACAAACATCGGGTGAGATACGTGTGCATATTGAAGAACACAGCGATTTACCTGTTTTAGAACGCGCACAAGAAGTATTTAAAATGTTAAGCATGCACCAAACAAACGCCCGCAACGGCGTTTTGTTTTATATTGGTGTAAAAGATCGTCATTTTGCCATTATTGGCGATGATGGTATTGACAAAGTAGTTCCGTATGATTTTTGGGAAAGCACCAAAAAAACAGTTGTAGATCATTTTAAACAAAACCAGTTTAAAGAAGGATTAATAAAAGGCATTTTACAAACAGGTAAGCAATTAAAATTTTTCTTTCCTTACAACGGCAAAGACGATATTAACGAATTACCTAACGAAATATCAAGAGGCTAATGAAGGCTTTCAAAAATATAACCACCCTATTATTTTGGCTAGTTCCCGTAGTTTTATGGGCACAGTTTAACATACCGGAAAAACCCACAAAAGCAAACGAACAAACATCGGTTTACGATTATGCTTCGCTACTTTCTGCAAACGAAAAACAACAATTAGAACGTAAGTTAATCTCTTATGCCGATACCACATCAACCCAAATTGTAATTGCAATAATTCCCAGTTTAAATGGCGAATACGAAGGAGAATTAGCTCCAAAATGGGCACATAAATGGGGAATTGGTCAGGCTGATAAAGACAACGGAGTTTTTATATTATTAGCAGAAAAAGAACGTAAATTGTGGATTGCTCCAGGTTATGGTTTAGAACATCTTTTAACCGCCGGAATTAATGGAGAAATCATTAGAAATTTTATAATTCCTGAATTTAAAAAAGGAGATTATTACGCCGGATTAGATATAGGCACCGATAAATTAATGGAATTATTTTCGGGAACTTATAAAGGCACTCGACAGGAAAATGTTGAAAACGGCGGAATTCCCGTATTTTTCATTATAATGATGGTAATTATTATTTTAATTATTGCCAGCAAAATAGGTGGTGGCCGTGGCAATAACCGAGGTAATCGCAGCGGTCCCGACTTAATGGATATTATAATTTTAAGTAGTTTAGGTCGTGGCGGCGGCGGCGGCGGCGGCTTTGGCGGTTCTTCAGGAGGCGGTGGCTTCGGTGGAGGATTTGGAGGCGGCTTCGGCGGCGGAGGTTTTTCTGGTGGTGGAGCTGGCGGAAGTTGGTAGAAATCATTCAAAATATCAAAAGCAGTTCAGAAAGAGCTGCTTTTTTTTTCTTTACTAGTTTTACTCAAGAATTTGGCTAAAGCCTATTTCAATTTATCTTAAAAAATCGGGCTAAAGCCCGATTCAATTAATAATTTGTATTCAATTATTAAAATAACACCTTTTATTAAAATTGACTTTTGCGATCGATCCGACTTTTTCCTATTTAGATTATCTAATCTTTTTGGATAATCCCCAACTTTTGCGCTTGATCCCATATAAACAACAAACTCTTCCATCTATATCAAAATAAAAAAGCCTCAGATTTCTCTGAAGCTTTCTAGTAGTCAGCTAAAGCGGAGACTCGAACCTGTGTCCGCCTAGGCGGATAAGAGCCCAACTTACTTCGCTATCAATTCCTTAATCAATTCGCGTCCCTTACCCGTTTTATAGAATTTTTCCATTTCCATAGCTTCTTTCTTTGATGTAAAAAACTGAACTTCTAAAACTATCCAAGGTCGATATTTCATAGTATACCCCTTTGTTCCCAAAACATTATGCGATTTGAAGCGTCCAATTAAATTACTTGTAAAACCAACATACGTTTTCATGTATTTCTTTGAAAACAAAATATAAACAACAAATTCTTCCATCTATATCAAAATAAAAAAAGCCTCAGATTTCTCTGAAGCTTTCTAGTAGTCAGCTAAAGCGGAGACTCGAACCTGTGTCCGCCTAGGCGGATAAGAGCCCAACTTACTTCGCTATCAATTCCTTAATCAATTCGCGTCCCTTACCCGTTTTATAGAATTTTTCCATTTCCATAGCTTCTTTCTTTGATGTAAAAAACTGAACTTCTAAAACTATCCAAGGTCGATATTTCATAGTATACCCCTTTGTTCCCAAAACATTATGCGATTTGAAGCGTCCAATTAAATTACTTGTAAAACCAACATACGTTTTCATGTATTTCTTTGAAAACAAAATATAAACAACAAATTCTTCCATCTATATCAAAATAAAAAAAGCCTCAGATTTCTCTGAAGCTTTCTAGTAGCGGGAACTGGACTCGAACCAGTGACCTTTGGGTTATGAGCCCAACGAGC
>JBEBXO010000046.1:0-20672 GCA_040391585.1 Paenimyroides ummariense
CTTTTGATTTTACATCATCAACATACTGACCGATAGCCTTTGTCATGTCTTCGTACAAATTCATGTATCTTCTTAAAAACTTTGGACTAAATTCGTGGGTCATACCAATCATATCATGTACTACTAAAACCTGACCGTCAACGCCGCCACCCGCTCCTATTCCAATAATAGGAATAGATACTTCTTTAGCTACTTGTTCTGCCAAAGTCGCAGGAATTTTCTCTAAAACAATAGCGAAACAGCCGATTTTCTCTAACATTTTAGCATCTTCAATTAATTTGGCTGCCTCGGCATCTTCTTTAGCTCTAACCGTGTATGTTCCGAATTTATAAATAGATTGAGGCGTTAAACCTAAATGTCCCATAACTGGAACGCCGGCACCTAAAATCTTTTTAATACCTTCTTTAATTTCTTTACCTCCTTCTAATTTCAATGCATGTGCACCGCTTTCTTTCATTACGCGAATGGCAGATTCCAATGCTTTTTTAGAGTCTGATTGATAGGTTCCAAAAGGTAAATCAACCACTACCAAAGCACGTTCTACACCACGAACCACGCATGATGCATGATAAATCATTTGGTCTAAAGTAATAGGCAAAGTAGTTTCGTGACCCGCCATTACATTACTTGCCGAATCGCCTACTAAAATAACGTCAACACCTGCTGTGTCTACAATTTTTGCCATGGTGTAATCGTAAGCGGTAAGCATAGAGATTTTTTCTCCGTTTTGTTTCATATCAAAAAGCGACTTGGTGGTCACTATCTTATAATCTTTTTTAGCTACTGACATAACTGTAATAATTGTTGTTTAGTTGGGGTAAAATTAGGCAAAAAGTTTAAGAAAAAGGTTATTAGCTGTTATTTCTTGTTTTATACTTACAACCTAATAACTTTAATTTTGTGGAATACTACAATAAATACTACTTTTGAGCAAAAATAATTATGAAAACAAAAATTACATTACTAATTACACTGTTTATTGGCATACTAACAAACGCACAGCCTTTTTATACTTTTAGTAAGTTAACAGCTAATTATACCGATTTGGTTAGCCCAATCAGCATTAACAACAACAAGCCTTGGCAAAAACATAATGTAAACAATGGTTTATATTGGGACTATACCTTGCCGTTTAACTTTAAGATAAATGGAGTTAATTACAAATTTATTATGTTTGATGGTGCTAATATTTCTTTGATTAGTATGAGTACGAGCGAAGTGGAACTTTATGGTACTGGTATTGGTATTGCCGACAAAAGTGCTGCTAATGTCACTACATCTATATCGCCAGTTGGATATAAAGTAGAAGGAACTTCAGGAAACCGTATTTTTAAAATGCAGTTTAAAAATGTTGGATCAGCCGTTGAAAGGTATTTTTATTTTACAAATACGCATTATTTAAATTTGCAAATTTGGTTGTATGAAGGCTCAAATGTTATTGAATACCGTATTGGCGATCATAATTTAAGCACCTATAATTATCCTAACGAAGAACCTGTTACCAATTTTGGTTTTGGTGGTGAACCATCTTCAGGAGCTTTCGTATGTATGTTGTATGATGATGCGCAAAATCCTTTGTTGGGCGAATACACAGATTCAAGTCAGGTAACGCTTGATAATTATGGTTTTGTTGGATACCCGGCAAGTGGAACTGTTTTACGTTTTACTCCTGCGGCCAATGCAAGTATTCAAAAGAATTTGTTTGATGTCGTTAAAGTTTATCCTAATCCAACAACCGATTTCTTGTTTTTTGATCATTTAACCGAAACTAAACTATATACTATTTATAATCTAAACGGTAAAATTGTAAAAAAAGGAATGATAAGTGAAGAACATAATACAATTAATGTGTCTAAAATTCCTGCAGCTGTTTATCTGTTACAAATAGATCAATCAACCTTTAAGTTTGTAAAAAAGTAAGAAGAAATATATAAAATCAATAATTTAAATTACATAATTCCGATAGTGTTTATTTACTATCGGTTTTTTGTTTTTAGTGATTTCGGGAAATCAGAATTTTATATAATAAATGTTTCCGTTAGATTTTTGTATCTTTAAAAGGTGAAAAAAGAAACTACATTAATAACACTAAAACCACAAAATGAACAACTGAAAAAATGGGTTGCTTATTATTATTTTCATACATCTACAGATGAACAGCGCGCTGAGTCATTTTATTTTTACCCCAACTATCTGCATGCTTTAACTGTTTATAGGGGAAACGATATTTTAATAAACTTTAAAAATAAGGGAAGTAAAATAACTTCTTCTAATAATAAAGAAAAACTAACTATTCTTTACACCATCAATTCAAAGGAAAAATATTATGTTGAAATGAATGGTGTTTTTAATAAAATTGGAATTGTTTTTTATCCTTTAGGCTTAAATCATTTTATAGACAAACCTTTAAATGAAATATCAATGCAGCAGATTCAAGAAGTGTCTTTGAATCAACGTTTTCATGAAATGTTATCAGAATTAACCAACGATTCATCAGTCGAACAAAAATTAGAAATCATTGAGAATGCTTTGTTGTCAATAATTCAACCGTTTAAAGAAACTGCATTGCAAAAAGCTATTAAGGAAATTATCAAATCTAACGGAACAATCAAAATATCAGAATTAGAAAAAATAACGAACAAAAACAAAAAAACTTTGCTTCGGCTTTTTAAAAAGCACACCCTTACCACAATTGAAGAGTATAAAAAAATGGTAATGTTTCGCAATTCTTTAAATTATGCCATTAAGCATAAAGAGCTTACAAATTTAACCGATGTTGCACTTTATAATATGTATTACGATCAGTCGCATTTTATAAAACATTTTAAAAGTATTACCAACGAAACACCCAAAACGTTGCTTCCAAAAATAAAACAGATTGATAATGAGGATTTATACTGGTATTTTTTAGAAGATTAAGGTAAGATGTCTCAATTTTACAATTATTTGATATTGCTGTGTTCTATTTTTGCTAAACCAAATTTAAAGAACTATGGCAATAATAAAAATTCAAAGAGGTAGTGGCTTTGCAGACAAAATTCGAAACTATAAAGTCTTTATTAATGATGAACAAGTAGGAATTATTTCAGAAGGCGAAATAAAAGAATATAATGTTTGTCCGGGTACGCATACCATTTCAACAAAAATTGATTGGGCAGGAAGCAAAGATGTAATTGTAAATTTAAAAGAAAACGATGTGGTTAATTTAAAGGTAGAGAATTATACTGCTAAACATTGGCTAATTTCTGTTTATTTCATTGCTTTCATCACTTTAGTACATATTGTTTTATTTATAACGATCGATTTTCAGTACACATCATTATTGTTTATTCCAACTTTAGCAATCATGGGATATTATCTAACTTTTGGACGAAATAAATACCTGAAATTAAAACAATTATAATTAAACAACACTTAAAATGAAAAAACAGATTTTTTTTCTACTAACTTTTTTCTGCTATTTATATTCTTTTTCTCAAACATTTAAAGGAGTTATAAAAAATGCTGAAACGAACCAACCAATCAGTCAAATTACTATTATTAGCGAAGATGATACTTTTTTTACAACTAGTAATGAGAAAGGAGAAGTAGTGTTATCTGACAGTATTTTGAATAAAAAACTACTAATTAATGATTATGAATATGAACTAAGTGAGAAAGTTTTTTCTACAGCAGAAAATTTTACTTGGGAACTTATACCAGATTCTGAAACATTAGAAGAAATTATCATTTTTAGTGATGTAAGAGGGTATTTAGAAGAAATTATAAATAATTCCATAAAATCATTTAGTACCAATGTTTCGTTAGAATCATATTATCGAGAAAACTATTTTGAAAACAACGAAATAGCAAGTTTTTCTGAAGGAATGGTTGATTTTTTTATTGATAAAGAAACAAAAAATGTTTTACAATTAGCCAAACAAACCAGAGCTGAAAATTTAGCAGAGGTTAATGATTTTAATAGAAATATTATGTTAAGCCCAAAAGAGGTTGTTGAAGGATCAATGCGTTTTAAACGAATCCTTAATTTAATTAAGGATAAAAAAAATTATGACATTGATGTTACTGCTAAACAAGTTGGTGATAAGACAATACACACTTGTTATATTAGCCCCAAAGAGAAAAGTAAAAATAGATTTTTAATAAAAGGATATTTTACTTTTAACGATGAAAAAAAATTGATTTATGATACCAATTATGCTTTTGACGAAGAAAAGAAAAAATACAATAAACCAGTTAACCTTATAGTTGGAAAAATTGATGTAAAAGATATGGCTTACAAATCCAAGTACATAATAAAAGACAGTTTCTATTATCCAAGTTATGCCAAAACAACAACGGAGTTGATAGCAAATTCAAAAGCAGCAGATGTTAGTAATGTAAAGGTGCATAATCAATCATACTTTTATGTTTTAAAAGCTGAGACAAATTCTTCAAAACCAGATATAACCAAAACATTTAATAACGAAACCTTGTATAGTAAGGGTACTATTTACAAAACCGAATTTTGGAATGATCCTGAAATTATTAATTTTACTGAGTAAATAAATGAAAAAGCTTACAGTTTTAGCAGCATTGCTAATAGCAACAATTCAAGCCATTGCAGGCGAAATAAAAATAACGGCAAACCTTAGTGGTTTTTCTGATACCGCCGTAGTATATTTAATTAGCGGACAAACACCTATTGCCTATAAAACATTGACAAAAGGTAAAGTAGAGTTGGTTGCTGAAGTTTCTGAAGCACCAGAAAGCTACATGATGTATATTGTAGATAACAATCAGCCTTATTTTACGGAACTATTTGTAGCCGATGAAACTTTACAAATTACAGCAGCTAAAGATGATTTCCCTTATCAGGTAAAGGTTAATGGTTCTAAACACCATTTTGCAAAAGAAAAACTAAATGAATTGCAAATGCCTTTACACAAAAAAGGAGAAGCATTTAAGCAAGAAATAATTGCATTACAACAAACACCCGAATGGCAAAAGCCTGAAGTACAAGAAAAATATGTGGGTGAGAATGGATTAGGAAGCAAGCTTACGAAAGAACTTAAAAAAGTGGAAGCCGATTTTATTTTAAACAATTTTGATTATGCCTATACTTGGACGTTGTTACCTTACAATACCACTGCATTTGACAAAACGTTTTATAAAATAGTATATGATAAAATGACTGCCGAACAAAAGCAAACCGAAATAGGAAAGAAATATTTATTAGCATCAAAAAGCCAACGTTTAACTAAAGGGGACAGTTTTATTGATATAGCAGTTTTAGATAAAGATTTAAAAGCAGAAAAATTAAGCAACTATTTTGCAAAAGGTAAAGATTTTGTTTTGGTAGATTTATCATCTGTAAGCTGTCCAAGTAGCAATCAATCGTTTCCTATTACGAAAAATTTTGCAGATAAAAATACTGATAAATTGCAGGTTGTTAGTGTACTGCAAAGTAACGATGCAGATACTTACAAACATTTTGGAAAGTTAAGTACCGATAATTGGGCGCTGGTTTACGCAGAAGATTTCACGAGAACCGATACTTATATTCAATACCAAGAAAATGGAACACCTACGTTTTTATTGTTTGATAATGAAGGGAAATTAATAGATCGTTGGTCTGGAGCATTGATTCATCAACAAAAATTAGAACAACATTTTGGTAAGTAATTATACTAAAAACCGTGTTATTAAGCGATAACACGGTTTTTATTTTTAACAATAATAAATAGTCGTTACTTTAACAAGTCGGTTATTTTTAAACTGAAATTCATAGTTCATATAATCATTGTTGATATAATACGAATTGGTCAACGGATCAATTGAAGTAATCAATCCCTTGCCGACTTTAAAAAATTCAGCAACTGTAGAATGATTGTTTAAATAAGTATTTTTAATTTTAAAACCGTTGGTTCCCTCCATTTCCATAGATCGAATGTGGTAGGTTTTGTTTAAATCGTGCCCGATACATTCTACCGAATTAAAAAACACATTCGATTCATAATCGCCCAAAGCACAATCGTCTAAATGGGTGTATTGGTCTTTAATCTTACCTAAATTTGTTTCCAAAAATGTTTTTTCAAATCCATTTTCAGGTTCTAACTGATTGTTTAGTGTAAACCCAAATTGATTTTTTTGCATCAATTTGGTTGGAAGGCTAAAATCATCTTTCGGCATATTTTTCAACACATCGGCTTGCAATAAACAAATTTCTGCAACTTCTGTCTGATTGTTTTTTGATGCAAAATCGGCATACAAACGTAAAGCTGTTTCTTTTTCTTTATCATTACTATTCCAACCCAACTCTAAAATACGTTCAGCAAATTTCTTTTGATCTTCTAAAGTCTGTGCCTTTTTGTTTTGATTTTTTAAATCGGAAAAATCGGGTCTTTTGCCTACATATTTTAAAGGGATATATCCTTTTTTATCATCAATTTCAACAGGAATCCAAGATTCTGCATTGTATGGATAATAATAAATAGCAACAGGTGTTCCATTTAATAAATTTCCTACCACGGCAGCCGAACTATTAGGTAATTCACGGACTTTTAAACTAGCAACTGTGGTAAACAAATGAGGCGATCCGTAATATTCATCGTTTTCTACAACCACCGCAGGCGATGGCTCGTAATCGTCACTGGCATTTAAACGATCTTTTACATTGTAGGTATCTGTTATAAAAATGGTTCCGGTATGTGGAGTTGAAATTTTATAAACGTATTTGTCTTTAAGAAATTCATACGAATCTATTTGCGCACCACGTAAAAAAATGCCCACAGCTTTAGACTGCGTTTCATTATTATAGGCAACAGTAGGAGAAGAAATGTATTTGCGTTGTGCATTTACCGACAAGCTTGTCAGTAAAAGTAGGGTTATTAGCTTTTTCATAATTTCACTAACAATCGGCTAAATTTACAGCAACCGCCAATCCACCTTCACTTGTTTCTTTGTATTTATTGTTCATGTCTTGTGCCGTTTGCCACATGGTATTCACCACTTTATCTAACGGAACTTTAGCATTTTTAGGATCGGTATCCAAAGCTAGTTCTGCAGCGTTAATGGCTTTTATCGCGCCCATGGTATTGCGCTCTATACACGGAATTTGCACCAAACCGCCAATTGGGTCGCACGTTAAACCTAAATGATGTTCCATGGCAATTTCGGCAGCAACTGTAACCTGTTCAGGTGTTCCACCCATTAATTCGCAAAGCGCCGCAGCAGCCATTGCAGACGATACACCAATTTCGGCCTGACAACCACCCATGGCAGCAGAAATAGTGGCTCCTTTTTTAAAGATCGAACCAATTTCTCCAGCAACCATTAAAAACTGTTTGATTTCTTTTTCGCCCGCTTTGTGGTTTTCAATGGTCAGGTAATACATTAATACAGCAGGAATTACACCGGCACTTCCGTTGGTTGGCGCTGTTACCACTCGTCCTAACGATGCATTCACCTCGTTTACTGCCAAGGCAAAACAACTTACCCATTTTAAAATCTGACGGAAATAAACTTTTGTTTTGCGAATAGTTTGTAACCATTCTTGTGGATTATTATAAGGTAGATCGCTTTTTAGTTTTTGATAGGTATCGAACGCACGTCTGCGTACGTTTAATCCGCCCGGAAGTGTGCCTTCGGTATGGCAGCCAATGTAGATACATTCTAACATGGTATTCCAAATACGCATTAATTCGTGATCGATTTCTTCGGGAGATCGCAATGATAATTCATTTTCATAAACCAATTCAGAAATCGATTTATTTTCCTGTTTACAGAATGCCAAAAGTTCATCGGCTCTATCAACAGGAAAAGGGAAACTAGCTTTAATTTCGTCGTTCTCTGTGTTTGCTGCCGATTCTTCTTTTACAACGAATCCACCACCAATAGAGTAGAAAGTAGAAACATATTCTTTACCTTCATAAACTGCCTTAAACGATAATCCGTTGGCATGAAAAGGCAAAAAGTTTTTATTAAAAACAATATTTTCACTCGGGTTGAAGTGTATTTGAACAGAATTCCCTAAGTTTAAAGTATTGGTTTGCTTAATTTGATCGATAATTCCAGAAATATCATCAACAGGCACATATTCGGGATCGGCGCCGCTTAATCCTAACATCACCGCTAAATCGGTAGCGTGACCAATTCCGGTTAACGAAAGCGATCCATACAAATCAACCGTCACTTTCTGAACTTTATCAAAAATATCCAACTCTTTTAATTCGGCAATAAAGCGTTCGGCAGCTCGCCAAGGACCTAAAGTGTGGGAACTTGATGGGCCAACGCCAATTTTTAACATATCAAAAACCGAAATACATTCCATAAAAAATCAAACAATTAATAAAGCGAAGATAGGTAAAATTTAGTGGAAGTTTTTTAAAATTTTGTTAGATATGACAAATGAGTGTATTAGGTACGTTTTGGCATTTATTATATCGTTTGTTATAATGATTTATGACAGTCTGTCATTTTGTTTTAGAAGTTTCTGACATTTTTTTATACTTTTTAATTTAGGCACAACAATTGACTATTAGATAAGCGTGAATAAATCACAAACAATAAATACAAAATAAAAGATATAAAAAGATATGAGTAAGATTATTGGAATTGACTTAGGAACTACCAACTCTTGTGTTGCTGTAATGGAAGGTAATGAAGCAGTGGTTATTCCAAATGCAGAAGGTAAAAGAACAACCCCATCTGTAATTGCTTTTGTTGAAGGAGGAGAAATTAAAGTGGGTGATCCTGCAAAACGTCAGGCGGTAACCAACCCAACTAAAACAATTGCATCTATTAAACGTTACATGGGAGAGAAATTCTCTGAAGTACAAAACGAAGTAAACCATACGGCTTATAAAGTTGTAAAAGGCGATAACGATACGCCACGTGTTGATATCGACGGACGTTTATATACGCCGCAAGAATTATCGGCAATGACGTTACAAAAAATGAAAAAGACTGCCGAAGATTATTTAGGTCAAACAGTTACACAAGCAGTTATTACGGTTCCTGCATATTTTAACGATGCACAACGTCAGGCAACTAAAGAAGCTGGGCAAATTGCTGGTTTAGAAGTAATGCGTATTATTAACGAACCTACTGCTGCTGCGTTGGCTTACGGTTTAGATAAAGGCGGACAAGACAAGAAAATTGCTGTTTACGATTTAGGTGGTGGTACGTTTGATATCTCGATTTTAGAATTAGGTGACGGTGTTTTTGAAGTTTTATCAACTAACGGAGATACACATTTAGGAGGAGACGATTTTGACCAAGTAATTATTGATTGGTTGGCAAATGAATTTAACAGCGCAGAAGGTGTTGATTTACGTAAAGATCCAATGGCATTACAACGTTTAAAAGAAGCTGCAGAAAAAGCAAAAATAGAATTGTCATCTTCGGCTCAAACAGAAATTAACTTACCATACGTAACAGCTACAGCTACAGGACCAAAACACTTGGTACAAACATTAACTCGTGCAAAATTTGAGCAGTTAGCAGATGATTTAGTACGTCGTTCAATGGAACCATGTAAAAAAGCCTTAAACGATGCAGGTTTATCAACATCAGATATCGATGAGGTAATCTTAGTAGGTGGATCAACACGTATTCCTGTAATTCAAGAACAAGTAGAAAAATTCTTTGGTAAAAAACCATCAAAAGGAGTAAATCCTGACGAAGTTGTTGCTTTAGGTGCAGCGATTCAAGGTGGTGTTTTAACAGGAGATGTTAAAGACGTATTGTTATTAGACGTTACACCATTATCATTAGGAATTGAAACTATGGGTGGTGTTTTCACGAAATTAATCGAATCAAATACAACCATTCCAACTAAAAAATCGCAAGTGTTTTCTACAGCGGTAGATAACCAGCCATCGGTAGAAATTCACGTATTACAAGGTGAGCGTCCAATGGCAAACGATAATAAAACAATTGGTCGTTTTCATTTAGATGGTTTGCCACCAGCACAACGTGGTGTGCCACAAATTGAAGTTACTTTTGATATTGATGCCAACGGTATCATTAAAGTATCGGCAACTGATAAAGGAACAGGAAAATCACACGATATCCGTATTGAAGCTTCTTCAGGATTAACTCCGGAAGAAATCGAAAAAATGAAGCAGGAAGCAGAAGCAAATGCAGAAGCAGATAAAAAAGCAAAAGAAACAGCTGATAAGTTAAACGAGGCAGACGGAATGATTTTCCAAACTGAAAAACAGTTATCAGAATTTGGCGATAAATTATCAGACGCCAACAAAACAAACATTCAAACTGCTTTAGATGAATTGAAAAAAGCATACGAAACGCGTGACGTTGCTACCATTCAACCAGCTTTAGACAAAATTAACGAAGCTTGGAAAGCAGCTTCAGAAGAAATGTATAAAGAACAAGCAGACGGTCAGCAAGGTGGTGCACAACAAGCACAGCCAAACCAAGAAGGCGATGCTACACAAGATGTAGATTACGAAGAAGTAAAGTAATAGATTTTTCATAAGTGCGAAAAACCTCAAGCAGTAATGTTTGAGGTTTTTTGTTTATATTTATGTTTTATAACATTTATATGAGGATATTAATTGTGTTGGTTTCGTTCATGTTATTTGGCTGTACTGGAAATGTAAAGAATGTTGACAGTCCAAATAACAAACAAAATGAAGAATTTCAGTATAATTTAAGGATTTTGACTATGAACTATTTTCCTGCGTTCTCTAATCCTATAGATGTATTAATAGATTTTGATGATAAATATATTTGTGCGTATCCACCTCAAGATTTTTATAATCCAAATATACATGTAGTTGATCCTTTTATGTTTAATGTTGAAGATTATGATTTAAAGAGAATAGATGATTTTGTAAAGACACTTGATTCAATAGATTTCAAAAAGACCAATGAAGGATATGCTAAAGATGGTTTACATTTGGAAGCACTATTTGTTTTTTCTAACCAAACTTTACAAAAGGTTTCGCCAGGAAATATGCCAATAAAAAAATATGAAGATTTATCAAAACTCTTGTTAGAAATTGTTTTAAAATACAATAAGTCAAAAAGCAATGAAAAAGTAATTAACGAAATACAAGAATATTACTAAACAAAAAATCCGACCAATTGGTCGGATTTTTTAACGCACTAATAAACTAAGATGTAAGGTTTATCGTATACGATCGGCAGATTTTACAAGATCTTCGTCCTTCTTTATGGCTTTGTTGGCTAATGCCAGCAAAATGATAGAAACAATAGGAAGAAACATCCCAATACCCTTCTCTGAAACCAAGGTTTCTCCAGATAAATTTAGCGATTGATACACAAATAATCCTAGTAATATAAAGTTCAATATTATGTTCAACCTGTTATATACAAATTGAGTTTGTCTTTTTTTGTACGAGAAAATAGAAATAACAGCTAAAGCAGCACTTGCACCAAACATCAATGTGTATAAGGTACTTTGCCCTACGTGAAAATCTATCCCGTTTGCATCTTTCCACAAAGGAAAAATTAAAGATAAAATTCCGGCAATAACAAATGCCAAAGCTAAATAAACCGATTGTATTCTCTGAATCATTTTTATGTGATTTGATTACAAAAGTAACACTTAAATTTCATTAAAAAACATTGAAATTTAAAAAAAAATTGTAATATTGCATTAGAAAATCGTAACTTCTTCATTGTTCGAGCTTTCTATCCTTAACAGATATCCTTCTCTTAAGAAAATCACAATAATAATATCTAACAACAACGTCACAATTTATGTTTGACAAAAATGTGTTAAAGGGTATGAAATTGCCCGAAATTAAAGAAATAGCAAAAAAAGTAGGTGTAGAAAAACTTACTCTTAAAAAAGAGGAACTTATTGACACCATTTTAAAGTTGCAAAACGAATTTGAAAGCAATCAGCCTAAAAACGAAACGGCTGTAACAAATACACCTGTTGAAAAGAAAGAAAAAAGAAAACGCATTCAAACCGAATCGGAAGCAAATGCAGAACAACCTTCTTTGTCTGAAAATCAGCAACCTGTTACAGAAGAAATTAAGCCTGTAACACCTCAAAATACTTCTGCCGAAAAGCAACGCAAACCTCAGAATAAAAATCAAAACCAACGCAACAAAACCAACAATCAGCCCCAGGGTCAATCAGAGCCAATAACTGCTGAAAATGATGTTGTTACCGAGGCTCCTGCCGAAGAAAATGTAGTGGTTACTGAAAAACAAAATCAGAACCCAAATCAAAATCAGAACAGAAATAAAAATCAAAACCCAAATCAGAAAAAGCAAAATTACCGCGATCCTGATTATGAATTTGAAGGAATTATTGAATGCGAAGGTGTTTTAGAAGTACCTAAAGACGGTGGTTCGCACGGATATTTAAGGTCATCGGACTATAATTACCGTAAATCGCCAGACGATGTGTACATTTCGCAATCACAAATTCGTTTGTTTGGTTTAAAAAAGGGCGATACCATTAAAGGAATTGTTCGTCCGCCAAAAGGAAACGAGCAGCATTTTCCATTGGTTCGAATCACAAAAATTAACGGACATGAGCCAGATGAGGTACGTGACCGTCCTTCTTTTGAACATTTAACACCGCTTTTTCCTAAAGATAAATTCAATTTATCGGGCAATAATTCTAAACTTTCAACACGTATCATCGATCTGTTTGCGCCAATAGGTAAGGGGCAGCGTGGTATGATTGTGGCACAGCCGAAAACGGGGAAAACCATGATGTTGAAAGAAATAGCCAACGCTATTGCAGACAACCATCCAGAAGTTTATCAGATTGTTTTATTGATTGATGAACGCCCGGAAGAGGTTACCGATATGCAGCGTAATGTGCGTGCAGAGGTTGTAGCATCAACTTTTGACGAAGAAGCACGTTACCATGTAGAATTAGCCGATATGGTTTTAGAAAAAGCAAAACGTTTGGTAGAATGCGGGCACGATGTTGTTATTTTGTTAGATTCTATCACTCGTTTAGCACGTGCATACAACACAGTTCAACCGGCATCGGGTAGAGTGTTGTCTGGGGGGGTTGATGCTAACGCATTGCAAAAGCCTAAACGCTTTTTTGGTGCGGCACGTAACATTGAAAACGGCGGATCGTTAACCATTATTGCTACTGCTTTAACCGATACAGGTTCTAAAATGGACGATGTGATTTTTGAAGAATTTAAAGGAACAGGTAATATGGAATTGCAGTTAGATCGTAAAATTGCGAACAAACGTATTTTCCCTGCTGTTGATTTAACCTCGTCGTCAACCCGTCGCGATGACTTGTTACAAGACCGATTCACAAATAGTAAAATGGTGGTTTTACGCAATATTTTGGCTGATATGAATCCGGTAGAAGCGATTACCTTTATTCACGACCGTATTAAAAACACTAAATCGAACGAGGAATTTTTCGATAGTATGCGCGATTAATTTTTTTATGATGAAGAATATAGTTTTAACAATTTGTTTGTTTTTTTGTGTTTCATTCGTAATGAAAGCTCAAAATTTTGGAGATACCTGGACATCCAATCAGTTAATGGATACCAAAACGTTGGCTGATAGAATCAACCATAATAAAATGAAACAAACCGTAGTTATCAATATAGGCCCCGATGCTGTTATTAAGAATTCTTTTAATGCAGGACCGGGGAAATCAAAAGAAAGTATTGATAATATGCGCAGTTTTTTAAGTAAGGTTTCTAAAGATAAAGAAGTGGTTTTATATTGCGGATGTTGTCCGTTTGCAAAATGCCCTAATATACGACCGGCTTTTAAAGCGTTAACCGATTTAGGATACAAAAAAGCTAAACTTTTAAATATACCCAACAATATAAAAGTAGATTGGATTGATAAAAAATATCCGACTAACTAAAAAAAATCCGATCAGTTATAATGCTGATCGGATTTTTTTATTACTTAACTATAAATTTCTTTGTAGTTGCTTTCTTGCCACTTTTTAGTTTAAGAATGTAAGTTCCACTTTTTAAATGATTAATAGTAAAAACTTCATCTTTAAATTGTGGGTTCGATACTTTCTTAACTAACTTTCCTTCTAAATTATAAACGGTAATTAAATCTATTTTTTCTTTAGTAGAAATGAATATGGTGTTTTTTGGCGCCGGATTAGGGTACACATTAAACTCAACCAATTCCGCTTTATTCGTGCTTAACAAATGAGGAAACCAAACAGCAGTTACATATTGCGGATTATCGATATACGGATTTCTGTTGCCTTGCGCACTGTATATATAATTATTTAGATCTGTTTCACGAGCACTTACCGGATCTTGTAAATGCCACTGATACAATACATCTAAAAAGCCTGTATTAAATACTTTGTCGGTAGATCCATCAAACATTGCTCTAACCTGGGTTTGGGTTTGGGTACTTCCTGAATGAAAATCATCCATTAAATCTTCATATCTTGTAGCAAAGTAAAAATAAGCACGAGCAATATCTCCTTTAAACTCATCAATAGGTTCAACAACAGTTCCAGAAAAACCTGTTACAGCACTTGTTCCACGTTTTGTTCCGTTTTGCGATGTATAATTTACAGTAGCAACTTTTCCAAAAGGTAAATTACCACGCTCTCCATTAACTTTTCCGTCACTTGGCCAAACGTGAAAAGCATCAGTTTTCATCGGAGCATTTTCATCGAAATAGGACTGTGGAATTAAATGTTCGCGATTATAACAATCACCTTCTCCGCTGTAATTTCCACATTGATCAGAAATAACTGTGAAAGTATATGGATCAACAGCAACTGGTTTTTCAGAATAAATATCTAAAATGGTATTGTCGTTTTCATAATATTTATCGCGAAAACCATTATTGGTAGCATTTGAACTATATAAATTCCATAAACCAGGCGTATAACTTAAAGCGTTGTGATTTGCAGAAATAATTGTTTTTAATTGCGATTTTAAAGTGTAGCCTGTTGCGGTAGCATTGTTGTAATAGTTTGCTGGCGCTTGCGCAAAAATTGTAAATGAACAACAAACAGTTACGATAAATGATGTGAATTTTTTCATAATTCTATTATTTTGTACGTTCCATTAAACACATATAAAATCCGTCAAAACCAGATTGGTGTGCCAATACTTTTTCGTCTTTTACAAATTTGAAATTTTGACCAAATTCGGTTTTTAAGAATTTTTTAATCTGATTTTCATTTTCCGATGGTAAAACAGAACAAGTAGCATAAACCAATTTACCGCCTACTTTTACCATTTTTGAATAATTATTTAAAACTTCTTCCTGTGTTTTTTTGATGTTATCTATAAATTCTGGCTGTAATTTCCATTTACTGTCAGGATTACGTTTTAAAACCCCTAAACCAGAACAAGGAGCATCAATTAAAACTCTGTCTGCCTTATCGTGCAATTTTTTAATGACTTTGGTTGAATCGATAATACGGTATTCCACATTAAAAACACCATTGCGTTTTGCACGAATTTTTAGCTGTTTTTGTTTACTTTCGTATAAATCCATGGCAATAATTTGCCCTTTGTTTTCCATTTTAGCGGCAATATGCAATGTTTTACCACCTGCACCAGCACAAGTATCAACCACTCTCATACCTGGTTGCACATCTAATAACGGAACCACTTTTTGCGATGAAGCATCTTGTACTTCAAAGAATCCTTCTTTAAACAAAGGCGTCATAAAAACGTTTGCGCGTTCTTTTAAAATTAAAGCATCGGGATATTTATCGTGAAATTGAGTTTCAATATCCAGATCCATTAACTGCGCACGCAATTTTTCTTTTGTGGTTTTTAACGTATTCACACGTAAAACAACTTGCGCCTGCTGGTTTTGTGCAGCCAATTCTTTTGTCCAAACTTCTTCGCCTAATTCTTTCAAACCTAATTCATCCATCCAATCAGGAATCGATTCGCGGTATTTTCTAATTTTTGATAATTCATCAAACTTACCTTTAATTCTACGAACCGGTGTGTTTTCAAAATATTTCCAATCGGGTAGGGTAATGCCTCTTAAAACAGCCCAAACAGCAAAAATTCTCCAAACATCGTCACGAGTAAAAGGTTCTTTTACTTCGGCAATTTCAATATATAATCTTTTCCAACGAACAATTTCGTAGATGGTTTCGGCAACAAATTTTCGATCTTTTGCTCCCCAGCGAGGATCTCTCTTTAAAGCTTTTGCAACCTCTTTATCAGCATATTCTCCTTCGTTAAAGATGCTTATTAGCGAATCGATAACCGCAAAAACCAAATTTCTGTGTAAACGCATTTTATGGTATTAAATAAGTTGCAAAGGTACGTTTAAAATGTTGCTTTTGAAATACTTTTTTTATACATACCTTTGCATAAAAGATTAAAAACTATGATTAAAACGGTTATTTTTGATATGGACGGAGTAATTGTTGATACAGAACCTGTTCACAAATACGCCTATTTTTCGCATTTTACTGAATTAGGTGTAGATGTTTCGGAAGAATTGTATGCCACATTTACTGGAAATTCTACAAAAAATGTGTATCAAAAATTAAAAGATCAATTTGGAATTGAAGGCGAGGTAGAAGATTTGGTACATAGAAAACGATCGTTGTTTAATGATGCGTTTGATACAAAACCCGATTTGGAATTGATTGCAGGAGTTGAAAATTTAATTAAAGATTTACATGCAAACGGTGTAGAACTTATTTTGGCATCATCTGCTTCTAAAAGTACCATAAGCCGTGTGTTTAACCGTTTTAAGCTAAACGAATATTTTACACATAAGGTAAGTGGTGAAGATTTTGTAAAATCGAAACCTGATCCTACTATTTTTATACATGCAGCTTCTTTATCTAAAAATAAAATTGAAGAATGTATTGTGATTGAAGATAGTACCAACGGTGTAAAAGCTGCTTGTGCTGCCGGAATTTACTGTTTGGGTTATAACAGTGAAAATTCTAAACTACAAAATTTAGAAGGAGCCAGTACTTTGGTTGATGATTTTTTTAAGATTAATGCAAATTTTATAAAAGAATTAAAATAGTAAAAACCGCCTGACATTAATTGTTTAGGCGGTTTTTTTATTGGGTTAATTAACCTTTTTGCGGTTATCGTTAGAATCTCTGTCGATTAACTTGTTATATGGATCAACACCTACCTCAATTGGTTTTTTGTCAACAATAATACTTACTTTATTGTTTACCTTGTTAATTAGGTATTTTTTGTTATATAATTCGTTTTCGTACTCGTGGTTACCTTTTAATGTTTTTTCTGCAAAAACACCAACTTCCACGTAATCGTTTAACGGATACGATTTTATTTCTGTTTTACCATCTTTCCCCACTAACGTATTTCCTTTTGCATCTTTATAAATCTGCGTTCCTTTAGGGGAAGTTCGGTATTTAGAAACAATGAACGAAATATCAACCTGATATTTGCCGTCTTTTAAAGGTTTTACTTCAACATTTTCAACTTTGTTATCGTAAAGCGTTATGGTTTCAAACATATCGGTAATTAAATACTGTAGGTTTGCAGGTGTATTTGCTTTTAAATGGTTAACAAACTCAATTGAATTGGTATACGGCGCTTCTTGGAATTTTACCTTTGCAACATATTCTTTTAGCAAATTGTTAAATTGTTTTTCGCCTAAATAATCACTCATAGCATACAACACTAAGGAACCTTTATTATAATGAATATATTGTTGGTTTTCGTTATACATTAACGGATTTTCTTCTTTCCATTCATTTCTTCTTCCTCTTAAGTAACCATCTAACGCATCTTTTAAGAATTTGCGCATTTGGAATTTTCCGTATTCTTTCTCTAAAACTTTTAGTGAACTATATTCCGATAACGATTCAGAAAGTAAGGTTGCACCTTTAACATTGGCACCAATTACCTGATGCGCCCACCATTGATGTGCCATTTCGTGCGATACAACCGAGAACGGATAATCTACCCCATCAGGATCGTTTGGATCTACATGAGCAATAAATCCAATAGCTTCAGAGAACGGCATGGTGTTGGCAAAAGCTTGTGCAAACGTACCCATAGTTTTTGGAAATTCAATAATACGTGCCTGCTTGTGCTGGTATTCGCCAAAATTTTCACTGTAATAAGAAAGTGATTTTTTCAGCGCATCCATCATTCGGTCTACATTATATTCGTGCCCTTTGTTATAATAAATTTCTAAATTTAAACCATTCCATTTTTCGCGTTTTACTTGGTATCTTGCCGAATTAAAAGCGTAGAAATTTAACATTTTTTGATCCATTTTGTAATGGAAGTAATTTCTGCCGTCTTTTTGCCATTCTTTTTGAAGATAACCTGGTGCAATAGCAATTTGATTGCCTGCTGTACTTACTGTAGTTTCAAAAGTAATCCAATCGGCTTCGTTAGAAATATATGTGTTTTTGCGTGCTTCTAGATCATTTGGATCTGCCATACGTTCACGTGGAGCCAAATTGTATTTTTTACGTACATCGTTATCCTGAATTTCTACCCCCTCATTGTATCCAAACGAAGGAAACATGCCGTTGTTTATAAACGTTCCGTTTTCATTGATTGGCGATCGATCTTTTAACCAGGTATTTGGTTGATTTTCAACAATCATTTCAACTTTTAAAGAATCGCCCGGATTTAAAGGCTGATTTAATCGGTAAATATCAAAGTCCATTACGGTATCGTTTTTAACCAACTGATAATCTTTGTTGAATTTAATGCTTTGAAAGTTTTTTCCGTAATTGATAAAAAGCGAATCGATAATTTCTGTCGATTTATTAACCATTACATAGTTTACAACCGCTTTGTAATTACGTTCGTTCGGAAAAATATCCATATCAACCTTTACATCAACAATACGTGGTTGTGCGTATTTTTCGAATTTCTTATAGGTTTTTTCAAAATCAACACGTTGTAATTCGCGTTCTTGTGAAGTATAATAAGGTTCTAATTTTACTGCCTGATAATACAAAGCATAACCCAAACCAGCAAAAGCCAGCGTTGTAATGACGAATGGTACGGCAATGGGCATTTTAAAACGTTTTGCAAACAATTGCAAGCGTTCTTTTGCACCAGACAAGATTCCGCGTCGCCAGAAAAGCAAGGTTAATCCGTATAAAACAAAACCAAAAAGTAACCAATAAAGCTTATAGTAAAAATAGCCGCGCACGATTCCAAATCCGTCCATATCGGAATAATTGTAACCTGATCCTGAATTAAAATGGAAAACAGCTTGTTCTATTCCCAACTTATTTAATGCAAGCGGAAGCAACTGTATAACGAGGGCAATTACAAAGAAACCAATAAAATAATTTCTAAAAAAGGCTTGTATAAATAGCGATAATAAAATAATGATTACATAATCAATCAACTGAAAACCAAAGAAATCTATAAAGTACTGACCTATTTCAAAATTGTAATAACCCGAATAAGCCTGTATTAAAACTCCCGATAAAATTCCCACCAAAAATACCACACAAACCATTCCTACCAAAGCAATGAATTTTGATAATAACAAACTCCAGTTAGGAATTGCAGTTGCATCTATCAGCAAGTTCATTCGAGAACTTATTGCATTGTTTAAAAGAATTCCAGCAAAAAGATAGATGATTATCGATAAGAAAAATGAAATGTTTCCGCTAACCATTTCAATAATTTTCCATGTAACAGGGTAGGTGTTGGTACCGTACATTTCGCCTAAACTAACGCTTGAAATCCATATAAAAAGAACGAGAATAAGCATTAAAACAATGAAAATCCAGTTTTTAACAATGCTTGTAAATTCAAATTTAGATAAACGAATAGCTGTTTTAAGGTTTGATAAAAACGAATAATTGTACGCTACTTTTGGGAGGTTGATTTTTATAATACTGCCAAAATTGTTTTTTGTAACACGTTGGGCTTTTCTTTTTCTGCCTAATGTAATTGGCGCATGCGTAAACGAGAAAGATAAATAAGTAGCTATTAATGCTAAAATACCAACTCCAATCCAAATTAAACGGTTGTAAATAATTACATCGTTTAAAGGGATTGTTAAGGTGTTTTGTTCGTCAATCGTCCAATATTTTGTAACATAGTTTAAGGCTTGGTTTCCAAATGGCTCAAAAAGCGAAGCAACAAATTTGTCGTCAACTTTTGCGGTTAAACTACTAATTATTGCTGGTACAATTAACAAAATAATAATTAAAATGAAACCTATGTATTGGTTACGAGTTAATGTTGTTAGTAAGAAAATAAGAGCACCCATGAAGAAAATATTTGGCAAAACAAAAACCAAATAGCTTTGAAAATAAGCTGCCAAATTTATGGGACCTAATAAATCGGGATTTGCAAACGGAAGCATGGTAGCCAATAGAAATCCAAATCCAATAGAAAAAGTTATAATAAAAGTTATTAAAAAAACACTTAAAAATTTACCTATTAAATATTGAAATTTATTAAAAGGGTAAGCAAACAGTAAAGTATGCGTATTGTATTTAAAATCGCGATACACAGTAGTACCAATTACCACCGGAATAATAAAATTAATAAAAGTAGCAACCCCGTTCATAAGGCTGTTAATAGCAATAGGTGAGTTTACAACGGTGTTTGATGAAGTAGTTACTGTAAAAGCATCAAAATAGCCCGAAGCACCTGCCATTATACCAAACGAAAGTGCAAAAAACAATATAAAATACAGGTAAAATTGCCAGTTTGTAAACCAGCGTTTTGTTTCAAATTTAAAAATAGTTCCCAGCATTA
>JBEBXO010000047.1:0-20510 GCA_040391585.1 Paenimyroides ummariense
TAACAACTTTAAATTCCATAGTTTTGTTTACGTATTGATCGTAATCGCGGATTGGCTTCACATCGATTTGAGATCCTGGTAAGAATGCTTCAATACCGAATACGTCAACGATCATACCACCTTTAGTTCTGCATTTAACAAAACCGTTAACGATTTCGCCTGTATCATGAGCTGCGATAACGCGATCCCAAGCTTTGATTGTACGAGCTTTACGGTGAGATAATACTAATTGACCGTTTTTATCTTCGCGAACGTCGATTAAAACCTCTACTTTATCACCAACTTTTAAGTTAGGATTGTAACGGAATTCGTTTAAAGAAATAACACCTTCAGATTTAGCGTTGATATCAACGATAGCATCTCTGTCTGTGATTCTTACTACTACACCTTCTACAACTTCTTCATCACCAGTTGAGATAAAAGTTTTTTCTACTAAATCTTCGAATTCTTGTAAGTTTTGAGCATCTACTGCATCAATACCGTTTTCATAACTTTCCCAGTTGAAAGTATCTAAGAATTCTTTTGCGTTTTGTGTTTGTTCAGACATGTCTGATAATTAATTTGTATTCTGTTTATTTAAGAATTGTAACGAAGTTTTAAACAGAAGTTGTTATTGATTTATGTTTCAACCTTTTAGCCAATTCTTTATCTTCTACTAAAAAGTGGTGCAAATTTACGTTGTTTTTTTATATCTTCCTAAAAATCAATAAAAAAAGTCTGAATTTAAATTCAGACTTTTAGTTATTTAGAAATTGGTTGTTAAGTTTAAAGTAAATCCTGTAGCTTCAGGAACCATTCTACAAACACCACCAACGCACATTAAACCACCACGCTGACGCCCATAACTTGCTGCTACACGTGTAGCTCCTGTTGTGAAACTGGCACCCGCACTGTAGTAATGCAATTGCATATCTGGTTCATCGTTGCCATAATTGTAGATATCGTGTACGAAGAATGAAAATTTAGTGTTTGGAACGTATTCAATTGTTCCGCCTGCCCAATTTTTTCTGTCGCCATCTGCCCATTGGTGTTGCAATTCTAATCTTATAGAACTTGTAGGTTTAAGAAAATACAAACCTTCTGCTACAACTACGTTAGATCTGATTTCATCATAGGTTTCTTCTACCAATTCTTTGTTGTAATATTGGTTTAAGTACATAAAGATACTACTGAATTTTTCGGACCATTTTCTTCTGTACTCAACAGCTATATCACTATAATATTTTGATCCTGCATCAAGAAAACCGGTTGATCTTAAATTTCCGTCTAATTCTTCTTCTACTTTTAAGCCTGCCCAGTAAGATCCATTCACAATTAAATTTGCTCCATGTTTACCACCAAAAAAGCTTTCTTTTTTAAATTCATAAAAAACATCGAACTGTCCACCAATTTCTCCTAACTTATCTACGTTAAAAATACCGTATTTAGGTTGCGATTGGTAAACAAAAATATTTTGCAAAGCGTAGTCATACTGTTTAGTTAATGCTGGCAAATAGTTGATAACACCTGTGTTAAACTGGTTTCCTCCCAATGCTCGCTCAGAATAAAAAGTCATATTCTGCATACGTCGTAAATTTACATTGGCAGCAAAACCATTATCGGTATACCCAAGATTTACTAAAAAGGCATTTCCGTATTTTTGTCTATCATTGTATATAGTTCCTGAATTTTCTACTAAAGCATCTTCTGTTTTATATACATATTCACCACCAATAGAAAATTTCCCTCCTACATAATCTAAACGAGTTGATATTACATTTGTATTAGGATCTAATGTTGGGAATTCTTTAGTTAAATCTTCTCTTCTACCTACGAAACTAGCCCCAAATTTTAAATTATAAGTATCTATTCCAAGGATATTGGTAATATCAACATCTGTATCGGCTCCATAAACAAAACCCTCAGACAAGTCGAATCCCATACCAATTCTTTGTTTTCCACCTATTAAAGTAAGTTCTGTAGAAGGGTGCAAACGCAATTTAACTCTACTTCCAAACAACGCATTGTTTATACCTAAAGCTCTATCTTCCCATGAACGCAAAGCCAAACCACTTCCGAACTGTTCATAAAAATGCCCTAAAGTTATATCGACCCCTTTATCATAATTATTGTAACGTGCATAGACTGTACCAACGTTAAAACCATCTAACTCGGGATTATAGTTTAACAATGCTTTGGGTGCATACGCTTCGCCTTGAATACCTACCTCAAAATAATTCTTAATATAATCTAACTTTATATAATTATTAGAACGAAAAGGATCATCTTTAGCTTCCTGATCCATCTCAATCTTTTTGTCTTCGGTATAATATTGAGAATTTGATTCAATACCTACTTTAATTTGGGCATTTACGGCTACAGAAGATACTAATAATAAACCTGCAACAACAATATTTTGTGTTTTCATTTTTTATTTACCAATGGCTTTTTTAACGTGATTGTAAATTTCGTTTTCTATACCAGGTGTATAACTTGAATGCGAATAAACAACTTTACCTTTATACAACACCATAGTGTACGGAACATTACCTACATTTAAAGCTCTTTTTAATTCTTGATTTTCATCTAAAAGCACTTTATAAGTCCACGATTTACCTTTTACCTGAGGTTTAACACGTGCTTTTGTTCTAGAATCGTCTATAGAAACAGCAATTAATTCTACGCCCGTTTCTTTTTGCCATTTTGGGTAAACTTCTTTTATAGCAGCTAATTCTTTTAAGCAAGGTCCACACCAAGTTGCCCAAAAACTAACAATAATAGGCTTGTCAGCATTATTATAGCTAGCCATGTTAACACTTTTCCCATTTAAATCTTTTAATGTAACACTTGGTAATTTTTGAGCATAACTGCCAAACCCAATTACAATAAAAGCAACAATTGCTCCAATATTTCTCATATTAATACTTTTTATTATTTAAAAAAACAAACTTACTAAACTATTTAACACCTTTTATTTTTTTTTAATTAAAATTTATTTTTTCTTTGTTAAAAATTAATTAATGTAAAACTAACAAATTATTAACTATACTATTATTTATTTATGAAAAAATTGTTTTTATTAAGTGCTGTGGCTTTAAGTTCTTTTTTTGTTTCATGTTCTGATGATAAAGAAGAAACACCTAAAGAAGAAGTTTCTTCAAGAAAATTAAAAGTTGTTGTAGCTGTTTTAAACGACCAAGGCGAAGCTATTAATGCGCAACAGGCAGATGCCAACACAACAAAAGATTATGTAATGGCTGGTTCTAAATACCAACATAAAGTTTTAATTGAAGATTTTACAGGTGCTTGGTGCGGATGGTGCCCTCGTGTTACTTTTTCTATTGAAGAATTAGAAGCAAGTAACGGTGAAAAAATTGTTCCTGTAGCATTACACAACCAAGACAAATTAGCTTTTTCACCTTACGAAGCTACTTTATCTGATGCGTTATGGACTAAATTTGGAATTGCTAAAGGAGAAAGAGGTTACCCATTTGCTGTACTTAACAGATCGGTTCAATGGGCTGCTAAAAGCGGAAATGCCATGAATACTAATCAAGCATTGGCTTTAGCTAAAGAAAGCTCTGAAGTTGGTATTAAAATTTCTTCTGCTTTAGAATCTACAAGTGGAAAAGTAAACGTATCGTTTAAATTTGCAGATGGTGCGCCAACAGATTTAAAATATGTTGTTTATATAGTTGATAACGGTATTGTTTTAAAACAATCAAACTACACAACAAATTTTGGTGGTAAAGGCGATAAAAAAGACTTTGTTCACAATGCTGTAGCAAAAGCAGTTAATGGTGATGTAATGGGAACAACAATTCCTGCTGATAAAATTGGTGCTGGTAAAGAATTTTCAACTGGCGACATTAACATGACTTATAAAGCTTTTTAATTTTATAAAAAATTAAAACCTAAATTTAAGCTGGATATATTCCAGCTTTTTTTTATTTATATTTAAATTACTTACTTGAATGCCTATTAGCCTAACCGAAGTTTTTAAATTACTTTCTTGCAACAATTCTAATGCTGCATCGAACAGCAAATCAAAACTACTTATATAATACAACAGCGTAATACTTTTAGTTTGCAGGTTAAAATCGCTATATTTTATTTTTAGGGTTATGGTTTTACCAGAAAGATTCCTTTTTTGTAAACGCATAGAAACTTCTTCACACACATTGGCGAGTTTTTCTTTTAACGGGATAATTGATGTAAAATTTTCTTTAAAAGTACGCTCGGCACCTATTGATTTTGGCAATCTATTGGACACAACGGCAGAATTACTAATTCCTCTAGCCAGTTGATAAAAATGAGCACCCGAATTTCCAAAATGATGTTCTAAAAAATCTATAGATTTGGAACGTAAATCGGCACCGGTAAAAATACCCAGGTGGTACATTTTTTCACAAGTTTTTTTACCTACGCCAAAAAAGCGTTTAATTTCAAGCGCATCTAAAAAAGAGATTATTTCATCGGGATTTATTGTTTTTTGTCCGTTTGGCTTGTTGTAATCGCTTGCAATTTTTGCCAGAAACTTATTAATTGAAATTCCTGCAGAGGCGGTTAAACCAGTTGTTTCAAAAATTTTTTGCCGAATTTCTTCAGCCATTAAAGTCGCACTTTTTAAGCCTTTTTTATTAACGGTTACGTCTAAAAAAGCTTCATCTAATGACAACGGCTCTACCAAATCGGTATATTCTAAAAAAATGGTTCTAATTTGTTTTGAAATTTCCTTGTATCTATCAAAACGCGGTTTTACAAAAAGTAATTCGGGACATTTTTTAATAGCCAGCTTTCCGCTCATAGCACTGCGCACCCCAAATTTCCGAGCTTCGTAACTTGCAGCCGATATTACACCCCGATCTTCTGAACCACCCACAGCAAGAGGCTTGTTCCTTAATTCAGGAAAATCTAACTGTTCTACCGAGGCGTAAAACGCATCCATATCGATATGTATTATTTTTCGATGCGTTTGGTTCATTTTTATCTATAAATTAAAATCAATTAGTTTTGGAAGATCCTTCTTTTCTTTTTCGCGGTGGAAAAAAGAAATGGAGCGGATTTTTCTTAAAGTGTTTCCAAACCGATTTCTGCAAAGAAAACACTTCTGTCCAAGGTATATTTCTAGATCGGAATGCCAAACTTAACGACAAACCAAAACTTACAATAAAATTCATAAATCCAACAAAAAACACTCCTAAAACACACCACATCCAAGTAGTCCATGTTAAATGAAAATCGGCTCCGTAAGCTCCTAAAGCAATATTTCCACTAACAAAGGTAATATGGCGAATATCTAAATTCAAACCTAAAAAAACACCAATAGAATGGGTACTACCCATAAAAACACCAAACCAGAAATTAGATATAATACCCGGCCATTTTTTTTCTAACCAAGCAGCCAGTTTATCTGCCTTATAAGCTCCGATTGTAGATTTTAAAAAAGGATTTTCCTGAATACGGTAATACACCTGATTGTGTTTGTTTTTATTGGAAACGTTACCTGAAATAATACCCGATAAAAAAAGAAAAACACCAGCAATACCCGCGTGAAAAATTGCCATAGAATGCACCGGACTTACATCGTTTAACAAAGTATGCCATTTGGTATCGGTTAAATTAATACCAGTAACACGATCTATAACAAAAATTAAAAGTAAAGCCACGGCAAAAGCCATTAATACGTTGCCAACAAAAGCAATGAATTGCGAACGGAAAAGTCTGGCAAATAATTTGGCAAAAGCACTATGTTGTTCGGTTGCCGATGTAAGATTTTTTCTACCTTCTTCTATTGCTTTTATAATGGTTGATGCCGTCATGGCAGGTTGTTTGGTTGCCAATGCAAAACCACATAAATAAATTACAATAAACCCAAAAGCATAATTAAGGCTGTACAAAAAGGCAAAGCCAAAATCGCTGGTATTTGCTTTAGACAGCAGCACTTTAAAAATACACAAAAAACCAACAACCAAACCTGCCCCCATTGATGCTTTAAACATTGAAAAATATTCTTTGGCTGTTTCTGTAATGTAATGTTCACCAGTTTTGGCTGTATACTGCGTAATTTCGTACGATACAACTTGTGTACTTTCTGCAATTAATTTGCTGATATTGTTTTTATAGCAGTTATATTCTATTAATTTTAACGATAGTTTTATGGTATTCTCTACCCTGTCTTGTGGTTTGTTAACCACTAAAAAGCGCATTAAAATATGCAATCTGTCTAACTGTTGCCTAATACGCAGTAAACTTTGATTTACTTTAAGCGTAATACCGAATTTAGCACTGTTTTTATAGGCATGTTTAACCAAATCTACACATTGGTTGTACAAAATAACCAATTGTTTGTAGTTTAAATCGTTTGCATCAACAAACTGAATTTCACCTTTACGCAGTCTGCTTTCTATTTCTAAAAATTCATTTTCGAAACCTAAAAACGGACTTCCAAGATGGTTGTATTTGGGAATCATGTTTAAAATACTAGTTTCCATAGAACGTCCGCTCATGCGCTGGGTTAACAATCCCATAGAATAAAGTATTTCAGACATGGCACCATTATCTGCCTTACTAAAATTATAAATATCTTTAAGCTGCAAGATTTCAAATAAATCTATTAGCTCTTCTAATGGAATTTTATTAATCCATATAAAATCGTTTTCTTTATAAAACACCTGATTCAACACATACTCTAATGTATCTTTTTGAGGCTGGTAGGGTAAAACTTTTGCAGAAATTCGTTTTCTTATTTCGTATAAAAAATCAGAATCTTGTAAAATACCCGCATCAGATGCCATTATATGGAACAACCTTCCTGATAAAATATTTTTTAGGTAATTTGCTAAAATTAAACGATCCTTATCAAATTCAATTAAATAATCAAGCAGTTCGCGTAGCGTTATGTGCGCCACAGATTTAGGGCTTTTTGGTCGGAAATATTTAACTAAATCGTATAAAAAATACAAGCTTTCCTGCAAAGCAACATTATTATCTATAATATACTTCTCAAATATCTCTTGGACATTTTTATAGGATAACTGTTTTTTTATTAAACTCATACATTCTTTTTTACGATATTTGATCTTGAAGAAAAACCAAAAATCCATGTTAGAAATTGAACGGAAATTCAGCGTTAAAAATACTACTTTTTTAGCGAATGCTAAAGAAAGCTACAAGATAACTCAAGGTTATTTAAATACTGATAAAAACCGAACGGTTCGCGTACGTATTAAAGGTACAAAAGGATTTATCACGGTGAAAGGAATAAGTTCTGCCGATGGTTTATCGAGATTTGAATGGGAAAAAGAAATTCTTCTTAAAGATGCAGAAGCGCTTTTATTACTTTGCGAAGATTTTGTGATTGATAAAACTCGCTATCTCATTCCGCACAATGATGTTGTTTTTGAAGTAGATGTTTTTGAAGGCGCTAATAAAGGACTTGTAATTGCAGAGGTAGAATTAAAAACGGTAGACCAGCAATTTACAAAACCAGATTGGCTTGGAAACGAATTAACTGGTGACGAGCGTTTTTACAATGCGTATTTAAGCAACAACCCCTTTACATGTTGGAACCGTTAATCAGCTCTAAATTAACCTGAAGCCTGCCCGTTTTTTTATCGTGCGAAATTTCATCGAACGCTTTTTTACTTAAATCAATTTCTAAACCTTTTGTGAAAGGTCCTCGATCATTTATTTCAACAACTATACTTTTACCGTTTGCTATATTGGTTACTTTAACTTTAGTGCCAAATTGCAATGTTTTATGTGCAGCCGTTAATTTACTATTGCTAAAAACTGCTCCGCTTGCGGTTTTTCTACCGTTAAATTTATTGTGATAATAACAAGCAAAAACCTCATCTTTATACAATGAGGTTTTGGCGTTTTTATTATTATTGGCCGTTTTACAACTTGCCAAACACAATATTGTTAAAATACAGAAAATACTATAACGCAAATTCATTTAAATCTAAATCGTTTGGTACAGAAGCCACTATATTTAATTCGTCTTCTATTTCTGCTTTTTTATCTTCGTATCCTTCTGGTAATACTTCTACCTTAACACTTAACGTTCCGTGATTGCGGTTGTGTGTTAGATCCATAAAAGCTTTTTTGCTTAAATCTAACTGACGTCCTTTTGCGAAGGGACCGCGATCGTTAATTTCTACAATTATTTCTTCGTCGTTTGTAAGATTTGTTACACGTACTTTTGTCCCAAAAGGTAATGTTTTATGTGCGGCTGTATATTTTTTATTACTAAACACTTCACCACTTGCTGTTTTTCTACCGTTGAATTTATCGTGATAGTAAGATGCTTTGGTTTCTTCGTGAACTGTTTCAACCTCGCCTTCTAACGCTTCTAATTCAGCATTTAATTTTATTAATTCACTTTTTAATTCAGCTTCTTTTTCGTTTATTTTAGAAGAATCTTTCCCCAAATTACCAGCTGTTGCTATTTCTGCATACGCTAATTCCTTCCCTACAACTTTTACATTGTTATCCGTCTCATTGTTTTTTGTTATAACACTAAAGCCTGTTACTACTGTAAGTGTTACTAATCCTGCTAAAATTAATGAAAAATGCTTCTTCATAAATTGTAATTTAATTAAACTTCTTTTTTTCTTGTAAAGACAAGAACATTCTTTTTTCTTTTTATAGAATTAAGAGTAATATTTTAAAACCAGTTACTCCAAGGAATTCTAGATAAAATCAAGATTGTTCCTAAAGCATACATAATTCCAATTGATTTGAATTTTGCCTGGCTAGTAGTTGCTTTTTTATGTTTAGACCAACCAATTGTGATTAAAACCACCGCAATAACATTAATTAACGGATGTTCTAAAGCATACAATCGTAAGGTGCTATCTTTCATTGCAACCGAAAATGACTGAACCATTGGAGATACAAAATAAAGTATGATTCCAATAAGTAATTGCACGTGTGTAAAAATTAAAGCAAATAACGATAATTTACGATCGCCATCTTTAAATTCTTTCTTAGATGTCATTCCGATAATTGCATTGATCGACGCTACAACCAATAAGATTAAAGCCAAATAAGCAATGTAAGAATGTGCATGTTGTAAACCTGTGTACATAGTTTTATTTATTGTTGTTTGCGAGCAAAGATAGGCTTTTTAAACTGTAAAAAACTACCTTTAAATTTTTACACAAAAGCAAATATATTGAATTACAACAACATAGCAAAATTTATTATAAAAATAGTTCTGTTTTTAACATATTTTTAAAAATTATAACGCAATCCTAAAAAGGTTCTTAACCCTTGATTTGGAGCATAAATATAGGTAGGATCAAACACTAAACCGTACGGATTTTCTGCGGTTACCAAAGCATTTCCGTTGGCATCATATTGCACATTTTTGTTAAACGGATCGTTAGATCTTGCAATTAAAAACGGATTATTCTTATTAGGTGTCCAATTCAATATATTTTTAATACCACCATATAGTTCAAAATGCTTAAAACCTTTGTATGTTAACTGAATATTTTGAATACTGTAGGTTTTAGAGTATGGCAAACGCGGATCTAATTCACTAACCAAAGGCAAACGCATAGGTCCGTAAATATTTCCCGAATAATCTGCAGTCAGGTTTAAAGGATTAAAAGTGTAAGAAACAACCCATGTTCCCGAAAATTTTTCGGTAAGCATCTGCTGTGTTCGTACATTATCTTCAACTTTACTTACACCTTGCAGTGTTACACCCATCATTATTTTAAGGTTATTGGCATAAACCGCATCAACATTCAAACTGATACCTTTTGTTTCGGCATATCCCTCTAAGTTTTTATAGATGATCTGGTTTGGATTGCTGTCGTAATCTGGAATGATGGAATTGGTAAAATAAGTGTACCATGCAGCAGCTTCGGCTTGTAATATAAAATCATCTTTCAACATCCAGGTTTTTAAATAATTTACGTTTACGTTGTACGATTTTTCGGGTTTTAAATCTTCTAAAACAATCACATCTCGTGCACCTGAAAGCGCCGCATGTTCTTCGGTAAACAAATTCACAACTCTGAAACCTGTTCCGGCATTCAAACGCATAATATCTCCTTTTTTAGATTCATATCTAAACGCAAAACGCGGCGTAATAATGCTTTTATGATCTTTATGATAATCATACCTTAATCCACCCAACAGACTAAATCGCTTGTTTATTTCGTACGAATCCTGCACAAAAACACTCGGAATAAACGTTTCATCGGCTGTTGGTGTAGCTGCGCTGTTATCATTATACATTTGATACCTTGCGGCTGTTCCGACCAACAAATCGTGTTTGCCGTAGGTTTTATCCCAATAAAACTGTGTAAACGCAATATTTTGTTTCGCCATAAACGGCGTATCGCCATACATTGAATTCTGGTCGTGTGCTGTGATAGAAAACTGACTCGTAATTTTTTCGGTAAACGGCAGTTCGTACAAACCAAGCAATTCCCAGCGGTTGGTGTAAATAGATTCTCCGTAAACATCGGTTCCGCCACGAAAATTTCTGTTCCAATTCATTTGTCCGCCCCAACGATCTTCGTAAAAATAACGAGTTGCCAACGCCAGTTGTTTTTTTGATTTTCGTTCAAAAGTTAATTTGTTAAAGATCGAAATACGGTCTTGAAGGGTAACATCGGTAAATCCATCGTTGTTTTTATCGATCGGATTGGAATAATTGAAATAATTCACACCCATTAACCAATGAACTTTGTCTGAAACTTTCAAAGAAAGACCCAAATCGGTATTAATTTCGCCCCACGAAGTTCCAAAAACATCAACAGCATATTTTGATGCATACAGCGGATTTTTTGTAATGATGTTAATCAAACCGCCCACAGCCTCGCTACCATACAAAGACGAAGCCGGACCTTTCACAATTTCGACTTTTTCTATCAATGAATTCGGAATTCCCGACAAACCATAAACCGTTGACAAACCGCTAACAATGGGCATTCCATCGATCAAAACAAAAGTGTACGGACCTTCTAATCCATTAATATGAATGTCTCCCGTATTACAAACGCTGCAATTAATCTGTGGTTTTACACCGTTTACGTTTTGCAAGGCTTCAAAAATATTGGGGGTTGGGTTCTTTTTAAAAAAAGTAGGTGTGTAAACCTCAACCGGAACCAAACTTTCAGATCGAAGCACCGGTTTCATGGTTCCCGAAATGACAATTTCGTTCAGTAAGTCAACTTGTGAATCTTCAGTCGATAAAACAAATTCAAATTGTTCTTCTGGTTTTGTCAGATTCAATTCAAAAGTCTGTATAAATCCATTACTATTTTCAATATTGATATGATAAGTGCCTGTATTTTTAAATTCATAAGTGAAAGTTCCATCAGCTTCGGTTTGAATTTCTTCATCTGCTTCAACCATATAAACCGCGGTTTGTACCGCATTATTATTATCGGTTACTTTTCCGGTAAATTGTACTTGTGCAGATAAATTGGAAACACTTAAAAGTAAACTGAAAAATATAATTAGTTTCATTTGAATTTATTTTTAGACAAATCTAAAAATATTTTCTACACAACTTAAATTAAAATTAGATTATTTATTTATATTTGATTTTTATTTAAAAATATGCTCACTCATTCCGAAGAAAATTATCTCAAAGTGATTTATCATTTGTCGCAAACCGAAGATGGAGGAATTTCAACCAATGCCATTGCGCAGAAAATTGATACCAAAGCGTCATCGGTTACCGATATGATTAAAAAACTGAAAGAAAAAAAACTGATTACCCACCAAAAATATCAAGGTGTTTTTATAACTGCTTTAGGTTTACAAACCGCTAAAATGATTATTAGAAAGCACCGTTTATGGGAAGTTTTTTTGGTTGATAAATTAAATTTTAATTGGGACGAAGTGCATGATGTTGCCGAAGAATTGGAACACATTAAATCTGAAAAGCTGATTAATGCGCTGGATGCTTTTCTGGGTTATCCGAAAGAAGATCCACATGGTGACCCAATTCCTAATGCCAAAGGCGAAATTCCGTACAGGGAAAAAGAACTGCTTACCGAAACAGAAGAAAACAATAATTATATGTGTGTGGGCGTGAAAGATACATCGGCTGCATTTCTGCAATATTTAGATCGACAAAAAATTGCATTAGGTAGCACTTTTATGGTTTTAAAGCACGAAAATTTCGATCATTCGGTAACTATTTTGTTTCAGGAAAACGAGCTTACTTTGTCTAAAGTGGTGGCTCATAATTTATTTGTAAAAAAGATCTGATATGTTTGATCAACTCATAGCCTTTTTTGAATCGGTTGATCCGATTTGGGCAGCACTTTTCGCAGGATTATTCACTTGGTCGTTAACGGCAATTGGTGCAGCGTTGGTGTTTGTTTTTAGAAATCCGAACAAAAAATTATTAGACGGGATGCTTGGCTTTACAGGCGGTGTAATGATTGCTGCCAGTTTTTGGAGTTTGTTGGCACCAGCGATAAACATGAGTCAGGGCGAAGGTTTTACCAAAGTAATGCCCGCTGCTATTGGTTTTGCTTTAGGTGCGTTGTTTTTGTTTTTATTGGATAAAATTTTACCGCATTTGCATTTGAATCATCCTGTATCTAAAACCGAAGGCGTTAAAACAAAAACGCCTTGGCAAAAAACCACTTTATTGGTTTTGGCAATTACCCTACACAACATTCCTGAAGGTTTGGCGGTTGGCGTTTTATTTGGCGGTGTTGCTGCCGGAATTCCCGAAGCAACGATTGCAGGCGCTTTAACTTTGGCAATTGGTATTGGTTTACAGAATTTACCCGAAGGTTTGGCGGTTTCGTTTCCGTTGCGAAGAGCCGGTATGAGTCGCGGAAAGAGTTTTATGTACGGACAAAGTTCTGCTTTGGTAGAACCTGTTGCGGCTGTAATTGGAGCTTTGGCGGTTGGCTTTTTTACTCCGATTTTACCTTATGCTTTGGCATTTGCTGCCGGAGCCATGATTTTTGTTGTTATTGAAGAAGTTGTTCCTGAAACCCAACAAGGTGATAACGGCGATATTGCAACTCTCGGTTTTATTGGTGGATTTATTGCCATGATGATGCTGGATGTGGCTTTGGGGTAGGTTGTTTCGACAGGATCAACGTCCGTAATCATCAAAATTTTACCCACAGCCACAATTGTTATCATTATCACAACTGCCTTTACCTTTCTTTTTAAAGACAAATTTCTTTAACAAAAAGGCAACAGCAACAAATAATAATATATAAACAATAACATTCTGCATACGCTTTAAATTAAAAGTTGATAGGCAATTAACGCCGCAACATACGCAACAGCTGTCATAAATACCAACTGTACCACCGTCCATTTCCACGAGTTGGTTTCTTTTTTAGTAACCCCAACAGTTGATAAACACTGCATAGCAAAAGCATAAAACAACAAAAGCGAAATTCCGGTTGCAAAAGTGTAAACAGGTGTTCCGTCTGCACGTTTTTCATTAGCCATGCGGTCTATAATTCGAGCTTCGTCTTCGGCAGCATCTTCGCCTAAATTGTATAAAGTTGCTAAATTTCCTACAAAAACTTCACGAGCGGCAAACGATGTTAAAACAGCAATACTTATTTTCCAATCGTATCCCAACGGACGAAAAACAGGTTCAATGGTTCTACCAATAATTCCAATGTACGAATGTTCTAACTGATAACCCGCAATTTCGCTAGCAACTTGTTGTTCGGTCAATCGTTCGTTTATTTGTCTTTCGGCAATCCATTCTTCAGCATTTCCAAAGGTATCGCTTGGACCGTGCGATCCTAAAAACCATAAAATAACCGATAATGCTAAAATAATTTTACCCGCACCTACAATATACGAAACAACCTTTTCGTACATATTTAAAAACACATTTTTTAAAATTGGTGCTTTGTAAGTAGGCATTTCAATCACAAAAAACGATTTTCTATCGGCTTTAATAATTTTGCTTAAAACCAAACCTGATAGTAAAGCAGCCAAAAATCCTAAAACGTACATCATGGTCATTACAAAAGCCTGCAACGGTATAAAACCTAAAATATATGTTTTTGGAATGATGAGCGATATAATGATAATATACACCGGAATACGTGCCGAACAGGTTGTAAACGGCGTAACCAGCATGGTAATTAATCGTTCTTTTGGATTTTCGATATTACGTGCGCTCATAATTGCCGGAATGGCACAGGCGGTTCCCGATACTAATGGAACAACAGATTTTCCGCTCAATCCGAAAGGTTTCATAATGCGATCCATTAAGAAAACCACTCGACTCATGTAACCTGTTTCTTCTAAAATAGAAATTAAAAAGAATAAAATGGCAATTTGCGGAACAAACATCAGCACCCCGCCCAAACCAGGAATTACACCATCGGCAAGCAATTCGGTTAACTTTCCTTCGGGTAAATTGGCACTTGTCCAAGTAGATAAATCGGCAAATAAACCATCGACAAAATCCATTGGGAATGCTGCCAATTCAAAGATAGATCCGTAAATCAACAAAAGCACAAAGAAAAAGATAATATACCCCCAGAATTTATGCGTTAAGATACGGTCGAACTTCATGCGGATATCCGTTGCCTTTGAAGTATCAATTTTATAAGTATCTTTTAAAATATCGTTGATAAACTGGTAGCGCTTTATGGTTTCGCGTTGCTGTAATTTTTTAAGTTCCGATTCGCTTTTTTGAGTGCTTACATCACTTGTTACAACAGCATTTACACCATTGAACTGAAAAACACCCGTTTGTGTAAGCCAAACTTTATATGGATTTTGATTTGGATATAAATGTCCTAGAAGTGTAAAATAGTTTTCATCGATCAACTTTAAATCGAAAATACTGTTAGTGTTGTAATTAGAATAATTTAAAATGGCTTGTTTTAAATCGTTAATTCCTTCGGTTTTTCTAGCTGAAATCAGAACAATTTTGGTATCTAATGCTTTTTCCAATGCAGGAATATCAATAGAAATACCTTTCTTTTCCATTTGATCTGCCATATTTAACGCCAGAATAGTAGGAAAACCCAAATCTTTCACTTGCGTAAAAAGCAGCAGGTTGCGTTTTAAATTTTCTACCTCGGCAACCACCACAACCACATCGGGATAATCGTTGTTCGATGCATCGAAAATAGCTTTTAAGGCAATTTCTTCATCTTTAGAATTTGGATTTACAGAATAAACACCCGGCAAATCTATAATATGTGCTTTAGTATCTTTTGCTAAAATTGCCGTTCCAACTTTACGTTCTACGGTTACGCCAGGGTAATTTCCTACGTGTTGGTTTAAGCCTGTTAACGCGTTAAAAACCGAAGTTTTACCTACATTTGGGTTTCCAATTAACGCTACTTTTAGTTGTTTCATTAAATGTTATATAAGTTCTACTTCAATCTCTTTTGCCAAATCTTTACGAATACTTAAAAAAGAATCGTTTACTTTTATGTAGATAGGGTCTGCCAAAGGTGCAATTTGCAAAACCTCGACAATATTTCCAGGTAAGCAGCCCATTTCGATTAATTTTAAAGGAACATTTTCTGCATTTATACTAACGATGGTTCCTTTTTGGCTCTTTTTTAAAACATTAAGAGTCATATCTTTTTTATTTAGATTTACTTTAGATTACAAATCTAACCATTAAAAAAGGAAAACCGAACTTTATTTGTTTTCCTACTGTTTTTTGGCTGTTTTTATAATTATTTTAACTTTTGAATTAGACTTCACAGGTTTTTGAAAACCAGTGAAATCTATATAATTAACTTTTATCGTTCAACCATTTAATATCTTCCAATAATTGAGTTACGTTTTTGGTATCGTCGCCTTTGTCTTGATCTAAATTAGTTCCGTCATAAAATCCGCGAATGCGTCCGTTTTTATCAACCAAAATAAAGTTTTCGGTATGCACCATATCATACAATTCACCAACCGATGCTGTTTTTACCGCTAAAAAAGATTGACGTGCCAAATAATAAATAGCCTTTTTATCGCCTGTAACCAAATTCCATTTGCTATCAATCACACCTTTTTCATCGGCATATTTACGTAACACTTCGGGTGTATCAATATCGGGTGTAACAGAAAAAGACAACAGTTTTACGTTAGGCATATCCTTTATTTTATCTTGCAGCCACACCATATTATCGGTCATAATAGGGCAAATAGTTGGGCAGGTTGTAAAGAAAAAATCGGCAACGTAAATTACATCTTTATAATCATTCTGTGTAATGGTTTTATTGTTCTGATTCTGAAAAGAAAAATCAGCTATTATGTGCCTCATTTTATTGTTTTGATGCTGTACCAAACTATCAACCAATTCTGGGTTAACCATTGCTGGGGTATAAATAGGCAACTGTTTTTCGGGTTTCAATGCATTGTAGAATAACGATAAAATAATAACCGACAAAACACCAATGGTAAGAAACAAGTATCTGTAACGATAAAAAAGATCCTTCATTACTTTAAATTTTATGCGAAATTACAAAACCTTTTACCGAAAAAGGTTAAATAAGTGGTAAAACACCCTTTTAATTCCGCATAGTTTTTATTTTTGTATGTACATATCAAATCAATAAAAAATGAATAAAAAATTTATGTTCTTGCCTGCAACCTTATTAATGATTGCAACATCAACAATACAGGCACAAACACCTTCGGCAGAAAGTCACGGAATTAACTTGGAATATATGGATAAAAACGTGAAACCTGGCGATGATTTCTTTAGATTTGTGAATGGTGAATGGTTTGATAAAACCGAAATTCCTGCAGACAGAACGCGTTGGGGAAGTTTTGACGAACTACGCCAGAACACCGATATTGATGCGTTGACTATTTTAAAAGAAGCCATTAACAATAAAAAGTTAGATCCAAAATCGGATCAAATGAAAGCGGTTAACGTTTTTAAAACCTATTTAGATCTTGATACCCGCAACAAATTAGGCATCACTCCTATTCAATCTACGTTAGATCAAATCAACAAAATTAAAAATGCTAATGATGTTGTTGCCTTATTAAAAGAAAAAATGCCCGAAGGCAGTTTAGGTTTCTTTGGCTTGTATGTAAGTGCCGACGCTATGGATTCTAACAAAAACGTGGTATATATTTCTCCGGGAAGCATTGGTTTACCAGACCGTGACTATTATGTTTCTAAAGATGCCGATTCGCAAGATAAAAAACAAAAATACGAAGTACACGTTGCCCGTATGTTACAGTTTTTAGGAATTGATGAAGCATCGGCTAAAAAACAAGCGGCGCAAGTTGTGGCATTAGAAACAAAAATGGCAGAAGCACGTTTAGACCGTGTGGAACGTCGCGATCGTAGAAAAACCTACAATCCAATGTCGGTTGCCCAATTACAAAATCTGACTCCGTCTGTAAACTGGAACAATTATTTAACGGCAGCAGGCTTAAAAAATGTAGATCAAGTAGTGGTTTCTATGCCAAAATACATGGAAACATTAGAAAACATCTTTAAAACAGCAAGTGCCGATGAATTGAAAGCGTATTTACGCTGGATGTTAATCAACAAAAACACGGGTGTTTTAACTACAGCTATTGATGAAGCGAACTTTGATTTTTACAGCAAAACTTTAACCGGAGCCATTGCACAACGCCCAATTGAAGAGCGTGCCTTGCAGGTTGTAAACGGAACAGTGGGCGAAGCTTTAGGTAAATTATATGTTGAAAAGAAATTTCCGCCAGAAGCTAAAGCCAAAGCTAAAGAAATGATTGATTACGTTTTCTTGGCGTTTGAAAACCGTATTAACAACTTACCTTGGATGACTCCGGCTACACGTCAGGGAGCTATTGAAAAATTACGTAAATCAACCGTAAAAATCGGATATCCTGATAAATGGGAAGATTATTCTAAATTAGAAATTAAAGCACCCGAAAACGGAGGAACGTATTACGAAAACATGAAAAACGTAGCGCGTTGGGGCTTCGCAAAAAATATTGCAGAATATGGCAAACCAGTAAACAAAGCTAAATGGGGAATGTCGCCACAAACGGTAAACGCCTATTTTAACCCAACAAACAACGAAATTGTTTTCCCTGCAGCTATTTTACAACCGCCTTTCTATGATTATAAAGCAGATGAAGCTGTAAATTATGGTGGAATTGGTGCGGTAATTGGTCACGAAATTTCTCATGGGTTCGATGATTCTGGTTCTAGATACAATGCCGATGGTAACTTGGTGAACTGGTGGACAGAAGATGATTTGAAACAATTCACAGGATTAGGTGGTGCCTTGGCAGATCAATATTCGTCTTTAGAACCGCTTCCGAATACTTTTGTAGATGGTAAATTTACTTTAGGTGAAAATATTGGAGATTTAGGTGGAGTGAACGCTGCTTACGATGGCTTGCAATTATACTTTAAAGATAAAGGTCGTCCGGGATTAATTAACGGATTCACTCCTGAACAACGTTTCTTTATTTCGTGGGGAACTATTTGGAGAACAAAAATGCGCGATGAAGCCATTAAAAACCAAGTAAAAACCGATCCGCATGCACCAGGAATGTACCGTTCGTATGTGCCTTTGCAAAATGTTGATTCTTGGTATAAAGCTTTCGACATTAAACCAGGCGATAAATTATACGTTTCACCAGAAAACCGAGTGAAAATCTGGTAGATTTTACTAAACTGGAATAGAATAATAAGCAACCTGTAAACTATTTAACTAAAAGGTTTACAGGTTTTATAATAAAGATGTACATGTTTTGGTTAAAAGCAGTACATCTTTTTTTTATGACTATTACTTTCTGCGGCTGCATTCATTGGGTTATGCTTTGCCGTTACATTGTACTTTACTGGCATATCAACAAAATTTTTTAATTAATTTTTATAAATATAAAAAAATACTTAAAATATTTTGCCTGTGTATTATTATATTTTGTTCATTTGTTACAGAAAAAAATTGTAAAACTCCAATACATTAGCAATAATTGTCAATCTACCAGTTGGAATGCTTGGCGTGATAATATTAAACAACAAAACACCAACATTTTTGCTACGGGCAATGTAGATGAACTGTTTGCTAATTGGAATTAAATTTTTAAAATATGAAAAAGCTGTTTTTACTACTAATATTAGCTACAATAATTACTAGCTGTTGTAATAATAAAGATACTATTATTTATAATTTAACCAACGAAGAGAAAACTCTTGTTCCTTATGAAAAGCAGGATGTTATCACATAGCAAAATAATAATGGAACTGTTTCTAACGGAATTATTTTAGAAAAAAACTCACAAATAAGAGAAATATCTGATTATGACTGTAAAACTTTTGAAGGAGAAAATACTGAAATCAATTTTAATATAGATAATAATTCTTATAATGTATCATTACGAAAAAGGGATACCAGTCGTTCAGATTTATATATATCAAAAAATATTGGACAAAACAATCCTATTACCTTTTATAGTTCTAACATTAATGTAAATAATTTTCAATCAGTTACCTTTAATAGCGTAACTTATGAAAATGCAATTAAAATAGATGGAAATATTCCGAATAACACTTTAATCTACAGCAAAACCAACGGTATAGAATTTATATTGTTTGATGACGGCACGTGGTACAAACGGGTAGAGTAAAAGTTAAGAAAATAACTCTAACAGAGTTTAAAACTCTGTTAGAGTTTTAAAAATAAAACAATTAGAATCATCGTTATATGGTGCAACCAGTTGGAACGCTTGGCGAGATAACATTAAACAACAAAACACCAACATTTTTGCTACAGGTAATGTTGACGAATTATTTAATTACTATCAGTAAAATGAAAAAAGAGTTTATATTATTTTTGTTTGTATCATACTTTTTTATAGGTTGTTGTAACAATCCCGAAATCATTACATATCGTTTCAATGAAACTGAAAAAGAATATGTTCCATATAAGTTAAATGAGACTGTTACGTTTATTACTAGCGAAGATGAAACTTTAAAAGGTTCAATTTCTGAAATAAACTCAAGAATCGAAACAAGTGATAGAGGTAATTGTACTGAAATAATTTATGAAAAAATCACTTCCCAAATTCGATTGAATAACCTGGAAACATTTTACATAACAATGACTAAAAGTGATCTGTCTACCCCTTTTGTCATTTCTTATACAAAAGATGGTTCTCAAATGGATTATACAACTATATACAAAGATTTCTCTGAAATAAAATTCAGCAATATTTCATTTAATAATTTAACTTTTGAAAATGCTATTTTATTTAATACACATAATGAAAATGGAGAAATAATAAGTAATATTGTTTACAGCAAAACCAACGGTATAGAATATATTTTGTTTGAAGACGGTACGTGGTACAAACGTGTAGAGTAAAAGTTCAAACAACAAAACACCAACCTTTTTGCTACAGGAAATGTAGATGAACTGTTTGCTAATTGGAATTAAATTTTTAAAATATGAAAAAGTTGCTTTTACTACTAATATTAGCTACAATAATTACTAGCTGTTGTAATAATAAAGATACTATTATTTATAATTTAACCCGTAGTGCATTATAGAAAAAGTTGCTCAAAAGATTAAAAATCAGTATAT
>JBEBXO010000048.1:0-19619 GCA_040391585.1 Paenimyroides ummariense
AGTTTTGGTTGTTAATAAATTTATGAATTTTTCAAAGAACAAATCTAAAGGCTGGTGCGAGCGTCACGCTCGTACCGAAAATAAAAACAACGAAAATAAGACACGTGCAAGATGCTTGCGCTAGCATTGAGTAGAAATAAGATATTAAATATTAAAATTGATTAAAATGATAGGCTTCTTAATATTATTAATTTTTGCTTTTATACTTGATTACTTTATGTATACAAGATTAAAGCCGTTAAGAGTTTTTTCTAAAAAGAGAGAAATTTCGCTATCTATAATCGGAGTAAGTTTATTAGTTTTAGGTTTAATGCTTGAAACATTTGAATTAAATGATATTTTTATGATATTATTTTTGTGTATAGGTATGGTAATTACTAGATTTTTTGATGCAATGAATTTAAGTAAAGAACGTAATCAACTAATCCTTTTTAAGTATTTATTAGAGGTAATGCTTGTATTCTGTATTATTACTCAATTCGCTTATATATGGAATAAAATGTTTAGCGTATAACACAAAAAAAACCGATCGCTCGAATTTGAAATCCGTGCTTTTAAAAAACAAAACGTTAAGCTAACAGCTTAACGTTTTTATGCTATTTTACGAATTTAGACCACCATTTGAAAAGCATCTCTTGGCGAACCATCTGCAACATAAATAATGCCGCAATACGTAAAACCGTATTTTTTAAAGAAATTCTGCATGGGCAGATTGTTGTTATTGGTATCAACCCGAATATTGTTGATTTGGGTAAAACAATAATCAAAACAAGCTTTCGCAACACCTTTAGCTTTTCCGTTTGATGCCAGTCTGTGAATAACGCCGTAAGGTTCATTATTAAGCCACTTTCCGTTGTCAATGACGTTGTAGGTCGGTTCTGGATTATCGCCTTTTAAAAATGAAAAATAACCTACAATTTCGGTATCGTTTACACAAATGTATCCTGTATTTTGGTTGATGTCATTCAGAATAATTGCTGCCGATGGGTATCCATTGATCCATTGTGTGTGGTTGCCGTTGGTACGCATAATCTTTCTAGCATCGTCAATAACCTGCATAATGCTTTCTAAGTGGTCGGGTTTTGCGATTTCTATGGTCATAACAAGTGTTGAAAAAGTAAATATAAAAAAACGCTTCCTAATTAAAGAAAGCGTTTTGGTAATTATTTAAATAAACGTTTATTGAATTTCAATATTGTCTATATGTAAATCGTAAGCAGCATTGCTTCCTACTTTTAAGGCAAATAAATCTCCGTTAGTTGACTTGTTAATATCAACATCGGCGATGTTTAAAGTTACCTTTACCCATTTACCGTTTGTGTTTATAGTTCCGGTGTAATTATTTGTTCCGTTACCAGAATCATTAAGTACTGCTTTGTTTAACGTTACCGAATTACTTCCTAAAGTAGTAACGTTAAATACATCGTAACCCGAAGTTGCTCTGTAAATATTAATAGATAATGATTTTGCAGAAGTTCCTTTTACCCAAAAAGTAATTGTTGATGGCGTTGCAGGAATGTTTCCGTGGGCAGATGCCAAAATAGTAAATACATAATCGTTTGCAGTTGGTGTACCGTTAAGGTGTAAAGAATTAGTTGCTAATGCACCTGTGCCTATACCTTGAACTGCATACGCTTTTAACCCGAAACTGTTGATTGAACTGTTAAAACTGGTCCAATTTTCAAAATCGGCTGCTGTAAACAATAAGTTGGTTGGTGCAACAGGATCTTCGCCTTCGCCTGGTTCTTCGCCAATTCTGTTTTCGGTTAACTGAATGTCTTCAAATTTACGAGCCATGAATTGGTAATCGCTGTTGTATTTGGTTAAAACTCCGCGAATTTTTCCGCTGTTTTTAGGAACAACTTGTGTAGCAAAGTTTGCAAATTCACTTGTTCTAAAAATCATGGTTCCTGTAGCATCAACAATGTTGTGGTTGGTAGCGCCACCAATTACGTTTTCTGCATCGTAAAAAGGTTTATCAACCGCATTGTCTGCAAACTGAACTTTTTCTATTTCTACCAACGTGTTAATGTAATTGTCGTTTTTAAGGTCTGCCAACGTAATGGTTTTCATTAATTCGGCTTCTGTAACCACAACGCTAGAAGGAAAAACTTTTTTGTAAAAGTCTTGCGGACGCATTCTACCAACACTTGTTTCTTGGTAAATATCGCCTAAAACCAAAGATCCGTGTGCAATGGTAAAATACATATCTTTAAGGTAGATATAAACTTTACGACCAGGACCAATGTGGTTTACAATGTTATACATATCAACCGATATAGAAAGTCCTTTGGTACCTTCTATGTTTTGAAGCGATACCGATTTATAGAATGTTCCGCCTTCATCGGTAGATGATACGTATGCTTCTAAAATATCGTCTTCGGTATATTGTTGAACAGTAGTGTTTGCTTTGACGTACAATTCTTCTAACGTAATGGTAGCCGTTGCCTGATGGTATTCTAGTGTTGGTGCTGAAACATCGTCGTTGTTTGCACAGCCCGTTGTTACTAATGTTGCAACCAATGCCAATGCTGCTAAAGTATATTTTATTGCTTTCATATCTTAAAAATTAAAATACTTTAATGTTATCTATCATGTAAGCACCTGCATTTGCGCTTGCTGTTCCGCCTGTTGCTTTAAAAGCAATATGTATGTTGCCGCTGAATTGAGCTAAACTTACTGCACCTGAATTAAAAAAATCGTAATTAAAACCAGTGCCAATTTTTGGACCTGTAAATTCTACTTTTGTCCAGATTGCGGTTGCTACGTCACCATTGAAATTAGTAGAAACAAAAACTTCTAAAAAGTTATTTTCTGTATTTACCACGTGGTGTTGTGCTGTTTGAAAAGTTAAACGTTTTTTAACCGCAGTATCAAGGTTAATAACCGGTGTTATAAACCAACCAATGTTTAAGGTTTCGTTACTGTTAAATGGTGAAAATTCGTAATAAGCGTTGCCTTGGTATGAATTTGAGAACCATTTTTTTGTTCCTGCTTCAGAAAAATTAGTAAAAGGGGTTTCATCAAATGTACCATCGATTACTTTTTGAAAATCTTCTAAATAAATTGTCGGACTGTATTGTGGTAATTCCTGTTCGTCTTCTGGTGAACAAGCTGTAAATATAGCTGCTACGGTTAAAACAGCTAATGGGAATATATATTTTAATTTTTTCATCTTACTTTAAAATTAAAAGTTCATGTACAAGTTTAAGAAATAGGTTCTGCCGTATCCGTAAAAGTATTTAGGGCCAAAACTGCGTGTGCCGCTTGCATGATCCATTAATAATTCGCGGTAGTTTGCATTACGTGCTTGTTCAAAACCACCTGTTTTATATTCTAAACCTAATACGTTGTTGATTGATGCAAAGAAACCAAAAGTTTTACCTTTTATTTTCCAAGATTTTCCACCTTGAACGTTTACAAGGAAAATGTCATCTAACTTTTCTTGTTTCAGCAAATTACGTGCTACATTAGTATCAACATCGTTAAATGCGGCACCACCCTGACCTGGTTCGTTAAAAAAGTTGTTGGTTCTTAATAACGGAGAAACATCTAAATACAAATCGGTTAAGAAATTCGCATTGGCACCAATCCACCAGTAATTTGGATCGCGGTATTCAATTCCTAAAGAGTATGCTTGTTGTGGGCTGCCAGCTACGCGGTAATTTTTAATGTAACTTGTACCATAGTTTACCATAGGGCTTAAACCGTTTTCAACGCGGCTGTCTACATTTAAGTACACATCGGCATTATCAGAATAAATTGCCTGACCGTAGTTTGCAGCAGCAGTAACTTTTATTGTTTTGGTTGCTTGGTATTCTGCACCAATTTCAATACCCATGCTTTGTTTGTTAATGTTACGGGTAACTTCCGATACAAAGTCGCTTGGTGTATCTGTTTCTAATTCAATACCGTCTGCATAGAAGAAAGCTACTTCAGAAGCATCTTTAATTTCGTTGAAATATCCGCCAATACGTCCTTTTAATTTAGGGGTACGTATAATATAACTTAAATCGGTACCAAAAACTTTTTCGTCTGTTAAACCGTCAATAGTTGCGTCGCTAATACGTGTATTTGCATAACTGTTGCGATTTGATGGTGCTTTGGTGTAATAACTTGCGTTGAAGTCTAAAATATGCTGACCGGTAATTTTGTAAGTTGCCCCACCTTTTAAACCGTAGTTTTCGAATGATATTTTTTGACCTTTGCCAAAAGAAGAATCTGCATACAGACCGTTTTTATATAAACCTTCACGTTGGTAATCTGTGTACGATACGTTTTGACCTAAATAAAAATCAAGTTTACCAAAATTGAATTTAAACTGTGTAAACAAATCTACGATATTGGCATGCATAATGTAGTTGTAGCCGTATTTATCGCCTTCGTACACTTTTCTGTTTGGGTTGTTTAAATCAGCATCTCCGTTTTCAGTCTTTAAAAATAAATCTTTATCTACTAAATAAGATCCGCCTAACAAATCGATCATTTCCTGATAGTTTTCAGACTGTAAATTGCGGTATGTTAAACCAGCATTAAATCCTACAACATTAGAAATTTGACTGTTAAATAAAGTGTTTGCCGTAAATTGGTTGTCTTTCATTACATCGGCATATAATGCATTTACAGATATTCCTCTGCCTGCATTTTCCATGTATAATTTGTTCCAATCTATTTGCGAGTTATTTAAGAAATCAACTCTGTTTTTTTCTGCATTCACATAATCTGGTGTCCAAATTGGTGAACTTCCAGAAGTATCGTGTGTATTTAAGTAGTAACTTGGTAAGTTTTTATAGTAAGTAGGATCAGGATTGTTGGCTCCGTTATAATCTAAACGTGTGTTAGATATTTTTCCAAACTGATACGCTACATTAGTATTTAAGGTCGATTTTTCGCTTATTTTCCAATAGTGGCTTAAAATAAAAATTGGTTCTTCTACGTCTTTATCACGTGAATTACGTTTTTTACCATCTTGCCAACCCCAGTACGAATTGTATTTGTAACCCATTAAATCGATCACCTCTTGTGTATTAGGTGAGTTTTTACCACGGCTGTTTTGTGCGTAAATTGCAGATAAATTTAAACTGTGATTGTTGTTGATTTTTTTCTCAACTGCCAAGAAAAACGATTTTGCATCGTAATCGGTTCCTTCAAAAAAACCTTGATTTGCCATACGGTATGATGCAGATGCAGCATAAGCCCATCCGTTTTTGTTCATACCCGACCCATGTGTAAGCATCACCCTTCCGTTGTAGTTGGTGTTGGCTCCTGATATAGAAGCACGTGTGCCAGTACGCATAAACGAAGCGCGTGTGTTTATAGCTTGTACCCCTAAAATACCACCAAAGGTATAATCGTTAGGCATTGATCCGTTTATGAATTCCTGATTTCTGGTGGCATCGTTCAAGCCTCCCCAATTAGAATATTGTGGGCGACCATCGAAAATTTTGTTCATAGAAATACCGTTAATAAACGTATTTCCGTATTCATTATCTAAACCACGTACTCTAAATCTGGCTTGCCCCCAGTTAAAAGCAGCTGCTTGTTGAAAAGCATCGCGCGATGCCTGTAATAAACCAGAAGTAGTTTCAGAGCCCGAATTATCGTCACCCAAATCATTTTCGGTAAGGGTAATTAAACTTAATTGCTGTTCTACGGTAACATCTTCCTCTAAAGAAATAGTACCTAAATCTGTGTCTTGATCTGCGGTTATATCTAATACAAATCTTTTTTGCAGATAACCTGTGTAGGTAATTAATAATACCTGTTTTCCCGAAACGGGGTTGTTAATAACGAATTCACCTTCTTCATTTGTGGTTGTCGTTAAATTGGTGTTTGCTAAATCAGCAGTTACTTTAAATAAAGGTTGTTGCGTTTTAGAATCTACAACAACTCCTCGTAACACCGTACTTTGTGCCCAAGTGGTTAAGGTAAAAAGCACGAGCAATGTACTAAGTAGTAATTTTTTCATAAAAACCTAAAAATAAGTTGTTTAAAATTAGTAAGTTTAAACTAAACTTAACATGGCGCAAAGGTAGTTATTTTATAAATATTAATTAATTTTGTGGACAGTTTTGTTTAAAACTTTATATTAACTTAATATTGACATGAAATTTAAAACGTTAATTTTATTAGCTTTGTTTGGAAGCACTGTCTTAGCGCAGGCACAACAAAAATCTTACATTGTACATACAGTAGCTTTCTACAATTTAGAAAACTTATTTGATACTATTCGCGATGAGAGAATTTACGACGAAGAATGGACACCTAACGGCGAAAGAAGTTGGGACGGAAATAAATATCAGCAAAAATTAGAAAATTTAAGTAGAGCAATTGCCGAAATTGGAACGGATGAAAATCCAAATATGCCTACAATTTTAGGAGTAAGCGAAGTTGAAAACCGCAACGTATTAGAAGATTTGGTGAATATGCCTAAATTAAAGAATGCAGCCTACGGAATTGCTCATTTTGATTCGCCAGACCGTCGTGGTATTGATGTAGCGCTTCTTTACCAAACCAAACACTTTAAACCTACAAGTTCTAAAAATATTCCTTTATATATTTACGATAAAACCGATGCCAAGTATAAAGACAGCAACAACGGTAAAGGCAAGCGTATTTATACTCGCGACCAATTGTTGGTTACCGGTTTGTTAGATGGCGAAGAAATGCACTTTATTGTAAACCACTGGCCGTCGCGCTCGGGTGGCGAGAAAAAAAGTAGTCCAAATCGTGAAGCAGCTGCGGCGTTGAATAAAAAAATTATCGACTCGTTATATAATATCAACCCAAATGCAAAAGTTTTTACAATGGGCGATATGAATGACGGACCTTATAATAAATCGGTAAAAGATGTTTTAGGGGCTAAAGCTAAAAAAGATGATGTAGAAAAAGGCGGTGTGTTCAACCCAATGTACCAATTGTATAAAGAAGGACACGGAACGTTAGCTTACCGCGATGCTTGGGATATTTTTGATCAGATTATTATATCAGAACCTTTGTTACAAAAAGATTATTCAACGTTTCGTTATTGGAAAGTTGGTATTTTTAACAAACCTTTTTTAATACAAAAAACAGGTCAGTACAAAGGATATCCGTTGCGAAACCAATTAAGCGGAGAACCTGGTTTTAGCGATCACTTTCCGGTTTATATTTATTTAATTAAAGAAAAACAATAAAAATAAAGCTGCCTTTTGGCAGCTTTATTAATTTATATCTTAAAATAAAAAAGAACATTCTTTTTTATTTTTTACTTATCTTAGATTTTGGTAAAATATTATAAAACGTTAACGCGTTATTATGGGCAACGAAAATATAGTATCTTTACACAAATTTTTTTATTAATTAATATAAACAACGCAAGTTGTTCAATATATATGGCATGTACAAATTGTTCTACTAAAACAAACGATTCTGGCATTCCAAAAGGTTGTGGTAGCAAAGGTTCTTGTGGAACCGATAGCTGCAATAAGTTAAGTGTGTTCGATTGGTTGTCGAACATGCATTACCCTTCGGGTTTTGAACCTTTTGATGTAGTTGAAGTTCGTTTTAAAAACGGTAGAAAAGACTTTTATAAAAATACCGATAAACTGGCATTGCAAATGGGCGATGTAGTAGCAACCGAGGCAAGTCCCGGGCATGATATCGGAGTAGTAACTTTAGCTGGTGAGTTGGTTAAAGTGCAAATGAAAAAGAAAAAGGTAGATCCGTATGGCGATACCCTAAAAATATACAGAAAAGCAACCCAAAAAGATATTGATATCTGGAGCGATGCTCGCAAACGCGAAGAACCAATGAAGGTTCGTGCACGTGAAATTGCTATTGAATTAAAACTGGAAATGAAAATTTCCGATATCGAATTTCAAGGCGATGCATCTAAAGCTACCTTTTATTATACGGCGAACGATCGTGTAGATTTCCGTCAGCTGATTAAAGAATTTGCGCGCACGTTTAATACGCGTATCGAAATGAAACAGGTAGGTTTCCGTCAGGAAGCTGCTCGTTTAGGCGGTATCGGATCTTGTGGTCGCGAATTGTGCTGTTCTACCTGGTTAACCGATTTTAGAAGTGTAAATACGGCAGCAGCACGTTATCAGCAATTATCTTTAAATCCGCAAAAACTGGCTGGGCAGTGTGGTAAATTAAAATGTTGTTTGAATTATGAGTTGGATACGTATTTGGATGCTTTGAAAGGAATGCCCGATACCGATACCAAGTTGCAAACCAAAAACGGGGAAGCATATTGCCAGAAAATCGATATTTTTAAGCAGGTAATGTGGTTTGCCTACCCATCTAACAGTGCAAACTGGTATAAAATCGAAGTGCCGCAGGTTAAAGAAATATTGGCGTTAAATAAACAAGGTCAGGCTATAGAAAGTATAGAAGATTATGTTTTTGAAGAAGAAAACAGTGCTTCTGTTAAAAACGTGGCTACCACAGAAGATAGTTTATCACGTTTTGACGAACCTAAACGTAAAAAACGCCTGCCACGCAACAAGAAAAAACCAGTAGGCAACACGGTTGAAAAACGCGAAGCAACAGTTGATAATGATGTGAAAAGAACACCGCGTTCAAACGAAAATGCTTCAAAATCACAGCAACCAAGACAGCAAAACCGTCCGCCGAGAAACAATCAGCCAAAGGTTCAGAATAATCAGAACAACCAAACCGAAAAACCAAAACCGGCTGTTCAAAATAATGCACCAGTAAAATCAGCAGATGAAGGTGCGAACAAAAATCAGGCACGTAAAAAGAATTTTAAACGACCAAATAAGAACAACGGAAACAAACCAAACAGTAAACCAAATGATAACAAACAATAAAAGAAATCTCTTTAAATTTGTTGCCTTATCAACAATTATGGCATTTACAGCTTGCAATACAACTGGTTTTTTCAACGAATACAAATCATTACCAGACGGTTGGAAAAAAAGCGAACCTGTTGTTTTTGATTTTGAATCGTTAGACACCGTAACCAAGCACGATGCTTATATTAATATCCGCACAAAAAACGATTATCCGTACAGCAACCTGTTTTTAATCGTAAAAATGTTTCCGCCCGAAGGTGTTGCAACGGTAGATACTTTGCAGTATCAAATGGCAAATGCAGACGGAACCATGTTGGGAACGGGTTTTACCGATGTAAAAGAACACCAACTTATATGGCGTAAAAAAGTTGTATTTAAAAAGCAAGGCTTTTACAAAATTGAAGTAGCGCACGCTATGCGGAAATTAAACGAAGTTAAAGGCGATGCAGTATTACAAGGCATTACCGAAGTAGGTTTACAATTACAATAATTATTCATAAGACATTATGGAAAAAATAGAAAATTCTAAAAAGAAGGAAGTCTCTACAAACCGAAAATTTCTGCGTTTATTTTGGAAATTATTTGGTGCGGGTGTTGCCTTTGTGGTATTAATTTTTGCTTTTGCCAATTGGGGAATTTTTGGAGCGATGCCAAGTTTTGACGAGCTGGAAAATCCAGAATCTAGCGTGGCAACAGAAATTATATCGGCAGACGGAAAAACGCTTGGTAAGTTTTATCTGGAAAACAGGGTTCCTGTTAAGTACGATGAACTGCCGCAACATTTGGTTGATGCGTTAATTGCTACCGAAGACGAGCGTTTTCGTTCGCATTCGGGTATTGATGCCCGCGGAACCATGCGTGCTATTTTTACTGCCGGATCAAGCGGTGGTGCAAGTACCATTAGTCAGCAGTTAGCTAAAAACTTATTTCACGGAAGTTCAGGATCAAGCAACAAACTTTTTCGTGTTATTCAAAAAGTAAAAGAATGGATTATTGCCGTAAAATTAGAACGTCAGTACACCAAAAACGAAATCATTGCATATTATCTTAATACGGTAGATTTTGTGAGTAATGCCTACGGAATACGTTCTGCTGCCAATATCTATTTTAATAAAGAACCTAAAAAACTAACGGTTGAAGAAGCTGCTGTTTTAGTAGGAATGCTTCAGGCACCATCGCGCTACAATCCGCGTTTTAACCCAGAACGTGCAGAGAACCGTAGAAATATTGTTTTGGCACAAATGGCTAAAAACGGTAAAATCACCGAGGCAGAAAAGGAAAAATATCAGGCAATACCTTTAAAAATTAATTATACACCCGAAACACATACAAAGGGTTACGCAACGTATTTTAGAGAATATCTGCGTGATTATATGCGAAAATGGGTAAAGGAAAATCCTAAAAAAGACGGATCAACCTACGATATTTACCGTGACGGTTTACGTATTTATACTACCATTGATTCACGTATGCAGGAATATGCAGAAGAAGCTGTAGAAATGCACTTGGCTAACTTGCAAAAAGAATTCTTTAAGCAACAAAAAGGCAATAAAAACGCTCCTTTTATTCAGATCAATCAAGACGAAACTAAAAGGATTATCGATCGTGCCATACGTAATTCTGAACGTTGGCGACAAATGAGTGCTCAAGGTAAAGAAGAAGCCGATATCATTAAATCGTTCGATGTTAAAACTAAAATGGCAATTTTTACATGGAAAGGTGAAAAAGATACGTTAATGACACCACGCGATTCCATTGTTTACTATAAGCATTTCTTGCAATCGGGTATGATGTCTATGGAACCTGTTACAGGTAATGTAAAAGCCTGGGTGGGTGGTATCGATTACAAACATTTCCAGTACGATCACGTAGCGCAAGGTGCACGTCAGGTAGGATCTACCTTTAAGCCTTTTGTATATGCCACTGCTATAGATCAATTGGGAATGAGCCCTTGTGATTATATTTACGACGGACCTTTTACAATGCCTAAAGGGCGATACGGCATTCAACAACCGTGGTCTCCAAAAAATTCGGGAGGTAAATATTATGGATCTGTAACATTAAAATATGCCTTGGCACAATCGCTAAATACGGTAACTGCTCGTTTAATGGATCGTGTAGGACCAAAAGCAGTTATAGATTTATGTAGAGATTTAGGCGTAAAATCAGACATTCCTGCTTCACCTGCAATTGCTTTAGGTGCAGTAGAAATCACGGTTAGCGATATGGTTGCAGCATACAGCACGTTTGCAAATCAGGGAGTGTATGTAAAACCTCGCTTTGTAAATAAAATTACCGATAAAAACGGAGTAGTTTTGTTTGAATCTAGAGCCGAAACCCGCGATGTTATGAACAAAGATATTGCGTATGCTATTGTTAAATTGCTTGAAGGTGTTACAGAAGGCGGTTCTGGTGGGCGTTTGCGTTACACAGGATCGGGCGGTGCAGGTTATCATACCATGACAGGTTATCCGTATGCCTTTAAAAACCCAATTGCAGGTAAAACAGGTACTACACAAAACAATTCCGACGGTTGGTTTATTGGCATGGTTCCTAATTTGGTCACCGGAATTTGGGTTGGTAACGAAGATCGTGCAGCGCATTTTAAATCTACCGTTTACGGACAAGGAGCTACAATGGCATTGCCAATTTGGGGTATCTTCATGAAAAAATGTTATGCAGATAAAACATTGTATGTTTCCGATGAAGATTTTGAACGACCTGCCAATATAAGTGTATTGGTAGATTGTTGGAAACGTGTAGCTAATGATTCTGTTATTGGCGGTAGTTTAAAGAAAGATAGTTTGGCACCGCCAACAGAAAGTTTAATTAAAGAATTTGACTTTTAATATTTAAACGACTTCTTATTTTGAAGTCGTTTTTTTTTATATTTTTATACTCTTAACAATCTAAATAATTATGATTAATAAAAAGGTTGCAAATGCTCAAGAAGCATTACACGATGTACAAGATAATCAAACCATTATGGTTGGTGGATTTGGATTAAGCGGTATTCCCGAAAATTCAATTGCAGAATTGGTTCGTAAAAACGTTACGGGCTTAACTTGTATTTCTAATAACGCAGGTGTCGATGATTTTGGTTTAGGATTACTGTTGCAAAAACGTCAGGTTAAAAAAATGATCGCTTCGTATGTAGGGGAAAATGCAGAATTTGAACGCCAGATGTTAAGCGGCGAGTTAGATGTAGAACTTACACCACAAGGAACATTGGCAGAAAAATGTCGTGCGGCACAAGCAGGAATTCCCGCATTCTTTACACCCGCAGGTTACGGAACCGAGGTTGCCGAAGGAAAAGAAACTCGTGAATTCAACGGAAAAATGTATGTAATGGAAGAAGCTTTTAAAGCCGATTTTGCTATTGTAAAAGCTTGGAAAGGTGACGAAGCCGGTAACTTAATTTTTAAAGGTACCACACGCAGTTTTAATGCAGTTATGGCTGGTGCTGGTAAAATTACCATTGCAGAGGTAGAAGAGCTAGTACCGCTTGGTGAACTAGATCCAAACCAAATACATATTCCGGGAATTTATGTGAAACGTATTTTCCAAGGATCGAACTATGAAAAAAGAATTGAACAACGCACAGTACGTAAAAGAGATTAATTATGGCATTAGATAAAATTGGTATTGCAAAACGCATTGCTAAAGAATTACAAGAAGGGTTTTATGTAAATTTAGGAATTGGTATACCTACATTGGTAGCAAACTATATTCCTGATGGTATGAACGTAGAATTTCAGTCAGAAAACGGTGTGTTAGGTATGGGACCTTTTCCTTTTGAAGGTGATGAAGACGCCGATCTTATCAACGCAGGTAAACAAACTATAACTACATTACCTGGTGCATCATTCTTTGATTCGGCTATGAGTTTTGGAATGATTCGTTCTCAACATGTTGATTTAACTATTTTAGGCGCTATGGAAGTTTCAGAAAACGGAGATATCGCCAACTGGAAAATTCCAGGCAAAATGGTAAAGGGTATGGGTGGCGCTATGGATTTGGTAGCATCGGCAGAAAATATCATTGTTGCCATGATGCATGTAAACAAAGCAGGCGAATCTAAAATATTAAAAAAGTGTACTTTGCCTTTAACAGGTGTTGGTTGTGTTAAAAAGGTAGTAACCGAACTGGCTTTATTGGAAATTACCCCAAAAGGTTTTAAGTTGTTAGAACGTGCTCCGGGTGTATCGGTAGAAGAAATTGTAAAAGCAACCGAAGCTACTTTGATTATTGAAGGTGATATTCCTGAAATGACAATCTAAATAAATCAATGGGCTATGAAAAATGAAAAATCAGAAAAAGAGAACATTTTAACGATAACAGATCCAACCTCTCAGAAAAAAAAGGTGCCTTTTGTTATACGCTTGGCTTGTGTACTGGTAAGCTTAATAGCAATAGTTTACATAAGTGTTATTGGCAAATCTATATTAGTGCCATTGGTTATGGGGTTTTTAGTGTCGATGCTTTTGTTACCGCTGTCAAATTTTCAAGAAAGAAAATTGAAATTTCCGCGAATTGTTTCGTCATTGGTTTCGCCCATATTATTTAGTTTGGCAGTAATTGCGGTAATTTATTTTATTGGTACCCAAATGGCACAGTTTACGGAAGATCTACCTGAATTTCAAGCTCAAATGGAACATCTGTTTCACGAAGCGCAGGTTTTTGTTTATGATAAATTCGGAGTATCAGAACAAGAACAGATCAACTATATAGAGAAAAACGCCGAAGAAGTTTTAAAACGCGGATCGGGTGTGGTTGGTACAGCTGTATCATCGGTAACGTCAATGCTGGCATCGTCAATGTTTGTTTTTCTGGGTATATTTTTCTTTTTGTTATACCGTAGCCATTTGGTAAAATTCTTAATATGGTGTTTTCCACCACAAGATCAAGCCAAAGTAAAAGAAGTGATAACAGAAATTCAAAGCATTATTAAGCAATATATTTTTGGATTACTTATTCAGGTAATAGCCGTATCAAGCTTAATGTTTATAGCGTATAGTATCATAGGCATTAAATACGCCTTGCTGTTTGCGGTGCTTTGCGGTGTGTTAAATTTAATACCTTATGTAGGTATTTTTACGGCAACTATTTTGGCGGCAGTTGTAACACTGGCAACCGGCGAACCTATACAGGCACTTTGGGTTATTATTGCAGTTGTAGTAGTAAATTCTATCGACGGAAATATTATTACACCTAAAATAATAGGTTCTAAAGTGGCATTAAACTCATTTGTAGTATTGTTTGGAATTGTGATTGCTGAATCTATTTGGGGAATTGCGGGTATGTTTTTGGCAATTCCTATTTTGGCAATATTCAAAATTATTTTCGATAATGTAGAAGGCTTGCGTCCGTACGGCTTTGTTTTGGGCGAAGATAATGCTCCCACGCCTCTGTTTGAAAAGTACTATAACAGATACATTTATCGCAAAAAACCTAAAGACGAAGAATTGCCGAAGGTATTGCAAACCGAAGAGCAAAATCATGAGGAAAACGAAGAAATCTCAAAAGAAACAGAATAATATACAATACAAAAAATCTATCGTTACGGTAGATTTTTTGTATTTAAACCAATGTTATGTATAAAAATGTTTTAAAAAATTAAAGTACCTAGTTTATAAATTCTTTTTTTCTATTGTTTTACTTTTGTAAAAAATAATTCAATGCAATTTTCAAAAATAATATTAAAGCAAGGAAAAGAAAAATCAATTTTACGCAAACACCCATGGGTCTTCAGTGGCGCAGTTTACGGAGTGTCGGATGAACTAGAAGACGGACAAATGGTTGATATTACTACTTACAATGGCGAGCATTTGGCAACCGGTTTTTACAGCAATAAAGGAAGCATTGTTGCACGTATATTAACTTTTAAAGACGATGTTTTTACCGATAATTTCTGGGAGAAACGACTAACTGCTGCCTGGAATTTACGTTTAAAACTTTTTAATATAGAAGAAACAAATGCTTTTAGATTGATTCACGGAGAGGGCGATGAAATTCCGGGTTTAATTATAGATTATTACAACAAGAACTTTGTAGTACAAGCGCATTCAACGGGGATTTATCTTAATATGAAGAAAATTGCCGAAGCCATACAAAAATGTTTTCCCGATTATTGCGAAACCATTTACTGTAAAAGTGCAAACACGCTTCCAAATACAGGAACCGATTTTCATTTATACGGATCAGCAACCGAAACAGTGGCAAAAGAAAACAATATTCAGTTTCATGTAAATTGGGTAGAAGGTCAAAAAACCGGTTTCTTTTTAGATCAGCGCGAAAACAGAAAGTTATTGGAAAGATACTCAACTGGAAAAAAAGTATTGAACACATTTTGCTACACCGGCGGATTTTCTATTTACGCCATGAGTGCAGGTGCCAATTTGGTTACTTCTGTTGATATATCAGAAAAAGCAGTGAAATTAGCTGCAGAAAACATGGAGTTGAACTTCCCAGAAAGCAATCACCAAGCAGTAGCATCAGACGTTTTTGAGTTTTTAAAAGAAAACAAAAATCAGTACGAAGTTATTGTTTTAGATCCGCCTGCCTTTGCTAAAAATATTAAGAGTAAACACACAGCTACACAGGCATACAAACGCTTAAATGTTGCCGGGTTAAAAACCATTACAAAAGGTGGGTTTTTGTTCACTTTTTCGTGCTCGCAAGTTATAGACGAGGTACTTTTTTACAACACTGTAGCCGCAGCGGCAATAGAATCGGGTAGAAAAGTACGTGTGTTGCACAAGCTTTCACAAGGACCAGATCATCCGGTAAATATGTTCCACCCAGAAGGATCTTATTTAAAAGGTTTGGTTTTATATGTTGAAGAATAATCAATCGAAAAATAAAATAATTAAACTCGCACAAATGTAGTGCGAGTTTTTCTTTTTAGTGTGTAGAAGAATCGTTAAAAGAATAAAAATGCTATACCTATTTAATTTTTTTGTATATTTATTATTCAATCATTAAAATATTGTATATGAAAAAGTTAATGTATCCTATATTATTGTCGGGAGTTTTGCTAACGGCATGTAAAAAAGAAGAAAACAAAATTCAGGAACCAATGACCGATCCGCCGGTAGAAAGTGTAACAGATGCACCGCAAACCACGGCAGAAGATATGGCTACAGTGCCAACGTTTCAATATGCAGAAGCCGATCAGTTTGCACAAGAATACAGTAAATTTGTAAGTGAGTTTAAAACGGCTACGGCAAATAACGATTCGGAAGCATTAAAAACATTAGGCCCTAAATTAAACGAGTATCAAAAAAGAGGTGTTGAATTGGCTAAACGCGTTCCACAAGACGAAGCTGTTGCTTTTCAAGATTTTATTAATCGTTTAGAAATGTATATTAAATAAAAATTAATATCTGAAACTTTGTCATTCCGTGCTTGACACGGAATCGCATCATTAATTAACCTTTTGAGATGCTGCACTTCGATTAAGCTCAGTGACCAGTTCAGCATGAACATGTAGGAAGAAATGATTTAAACTAAAATAGAGCCTTATGGCTCTATTTTAGTTTTCTTAATTTATACAAGTCCAATCGGCGGTCTTTTTTAATGCGTACACTCCCTAATTCGTGTAACTCTTTTAAAGCGTTTAGTTCCACATCAACAATCAGCGTCATTTCGGTGTTTGGAGTGGCCTCTGCTTTGATACCATTGTTTGGAAAAGCAAAGTCAGATGGAGTAAAAACAGCCGCTTGTCCGTACTGAATGTCCATATTGTTTACTTTAGGCAAATTTCCTACACAACCTGTAATGGCAACATAACATTCGTTTTCAATAGCACGAGCTTGTGCGCAACTACGTACACGGGTGTATCCGTTTTGGGTATCGGTTAAGTAAGGAACAAACAAAATTTCCATGCCGTCTTCGCTCATTAATCGGGCTAATTCCGGAAATTCTACATCGTAACATACCATTATTCCAATTTTTCCGCAATCGGTATCAAAAGTCTGTATGGTATCGCCACCTTGCATACCCCAATACAAACGTTCGTTTGGTGTGATATGTATTTTGCGATACATTTCAGACGATCCGTCACGTTTACAAAGAAAACCTACGTTGTATAAGATGTTATCTTCTAAGTAAGGCATACTGCCCGTAATAATGTTGATGTTATATTGAATAGCTAATTCTTGAAAACGTTTTTGAATGATATCGGTATGTTTCGATAATTCACGAATGGCTTCTGCTTCGCTTAAATGGTTGTAATCTGCCATAAGTGGTGCTACGAATAATTCTGGAAACGTAGCGAAATCACTTTCATAACCCGAAACCGCATCGATAAAAAATTCTGCTTGATCAAAAAATTCCTCTAAATTGTTCAGCGGACGCATTTGCCATTGGATCAAACCTAAACGAACCACACTTTTTTTGGCGTTAATTAAAACCGGCGATTTATCATACGAAATATTGTTCCATTCCAATAACACAGCGTAATCTTTAGAATCATGATCGCCTTCTAAATAATTGCGCAATAAACGTTTAATGTGAAAATCGTTGTTTACCTGAAACGAAATAACCGGATCGTGAATTTCTTTGGTTTTTACTTTATCCAAATATTGTTTCGGAGTATATTCTTTAGAATGATTGTGATAATTTGGAATTCTGCCTGCAAAAATAATCGATTTTAAATTCAGCTGTTCGCACAATTCTTTTCTGGCATCATATAAACGTCGACCTAAACGAAGTCCACGGTAATTTGGATGAATAAAGATATCAATTCCGTACAAAACATCGCCCTCTGAATTGTGTGCTTTAAATTTGCTATCGGTTACAATATCGTTGTATTTATGGTTTGAAAGCGCTAAGTTTTCATCAACAATAAGCGATAAAGCAGCGCCCACTACTACATCATCTACAACAATTACAATTTGCCCTTCGGGAAAAACTTTCAGTAACCGGCGAATTTCCTCTTTTTTCCAATACGGATCTTCCACACCTTCTTCATACGCCTGAAGCATCGAGTTTTTTAATTCGATATAATCTTCAATTTCTAAATTTCTTAATTCTACTTTGTTGATTTGCATTCTTTCTCGTAAATTTTTCCTTAAATTATAAAAAATGATCGACTAAGATGTTAAAATTAACGCAAATTCGGTCGAGCTGTAAATGGAGAAAAAGACCAGGGAATCGATACAAAAAGAATGAAAAGTACAATTAGATAGCTCACAAACAGATGATTAAAAGCGGTATCTGTGCCTATTCTGTCTTTGGTTTTATCTGTAAAAACATTTAAAAGTATAACACCCAAAATCATCATAAACGGATGTTCCAATCCAAAAAAGCGAATTTCACGCCATTTTACTGCCTGACTCACTTGCGACCAAAATGCTTTAACCATTGGGCTTTGGGTTAATAGTAAAATTCCGACTAAAAATTGCAGGTTGAAAACGTTTTTTATCACTTTAAAAAGTTGATAATCTTTGGTCGTGTAAATAGCTTTTTTCGATTTTTTTATAAAGATGAAAATCAAACCGAATAATAGAAATCCCAAAGCAATCCAACGCAGATAAGAATGAATTATTAACAGATAACCGTACATTTTAATTCTTTTTAACTAATACAAACCAATCGTTTTCTATGGGCATATAGCCTTGATCGTACACAAAATAATAGGTTACGTTAGATTTTGTGACATATATGGAGGTGAACAATGAAAAATCGAAACCTAAATCAAGTAGTTTTTTACGGTTGATTTTTGCTTTCCCGTCGGGATTGTTTTCTGATAAAATACGGTAGTTCTTGCGCAACGCATAATTAATCGTTCGCATTAAATTGGTGCTGTCTTTGTTTAATTTGTTGTTGTAGGTATTGCGGCAGGCATCGTTACAGAATTTTTTATCTTCACGACCAATGATTTTCTCGCCACATTCCAAACAATTTTTGCCCATTTTTTATTTTAAAGATACAAAAGCTATTTTGATTTTTTGGATTTTATTAAAAGAAAGAGTCTGAAAAAAAAACTTATAAATGGAACAAAGCTTATAAGAATTAGGTTTGTAGAAAGGTTTAAATACCTTAAACGCCTTGTTGTGGCTGATAGAATAGGTGCGGTTACAACAAGGAGTATCAAATCAATATAAAAAAGGTTGATGTAGGTTCTAAAATCAGAATGATTTATTCGGGTTGATAATTCGAGTGCTACAAGTAAAAGAACTAATTCTATTACAAAATATATTGCGAATTCAGATCTGTTGGCTTTACCGGTTAAATTAAAACAATAGTAAAATATTTTTTTCAACATCTTATTTCAAAAGCGTTAAGCGTTGTTGCAGTTCATCACGCACTTCCATGTAGTTTTTGTAGTATAAACTCGAAAAAATAGCAATCGCTTTTTTATCTTGAATCAAATAACAATATTCGTGATATTGTGCACGCTGTCTGAATTCACGAATGGCAAAACCTTCAATGGCATCAATCTTAAAAGTTTTTTTAGTGCCAAATCCTAACAGTTGCTTTACTTCAATGGTGTCATTTGTGATTTTTACCGTTGCCATGCGCAGGTTCATTTCAATAAAAAATCCCCAAATAATAACAAACAAACTTACCAAACAGCATAAAACCAAAAAAACAGTTAAGCCCCAATGCCAACTATCTTGAAACATGCGTAAAAACTTGTTTACAATAAAAGCAGTTAAAACGGGAAAACTTAAAATGAGTATGCTGTAAAAATAGGCGGTGTTACTTAATTTTGACTGAACCATTTTATATATTTTTTTCAAATTTAGCGTATAATTTCCAAAAGCTTTGCAGGTTTTCGGTATTAAAATTTTCCGATTTCCATTCGTT
>JBEBXO010000049.1:0-19403 GCA_040391585.1 Paenimyroides ummariense
AAGCCGTAGCGTTTGGAACGGCTCACAATTAGACAGAAACTTGTCGGCAAACGTATTCAATGATTGGTGGAACAATGGAAACAAACCCAAATTGAAAATACAGGATAGCCCTGTTTCCAATACCAACATGATAGACCAGCAACCAACGAAAGACCTTTTTGAATTTATCTCGCAGGAGCATTCAGCTAATTCCTATTTGGGATTGTTCAGTCTGTTACCTAATACGCAGGGAGAAGATTACGAGGAGGAACAATTTGCCAAGTCAATGAAGAATAAAAAGAATAAAGGAAGGAGATTATAGTAAATATTTTATACCCAACCTTCCCTTATTGCTTTCGCAAGCAGTTCCTGCACATTTGTGCAACCAGATTTTTGTAAAATATTTTTTCTATGGTTGCGAACGGTATGTATGCTTCTTTCAAGCAGCTTAGATATAACTTCGCTATTCATTCCCTGTACAATATATTGTAGTATTTCGGTTTCTTTTTTTGTAAATAAACTTAATGAAAGAAGAAACTCGTCTTTCAAATGTACATTGTAATACGACGGTGCACCTTGCATACCAATAAAAGAAAGTTTAGGAATTCCCGAAATATTCAGGTGTGTTAAATCTGTAAAAATACCTAATGTACGCACACCGCCTTCGGGAAAATAATAAATAGGTACGATTTGTTGCTGCATTCTTTTATAGCTTTCTTCTTTGGTTTTCAGGCGATAGTCGTAGGTAAATTTATATTTAAAGAATTGGTCTTCTGGCAATCCCGTGAAAAAGCGTACCGCACTTTGTTCATAATGGTAGTAATACGGCAGGTCGTCAGGGTGTATACTATCCATAACTACTTGCAGGTAAAAATCCTCAGGTGCATATCCCAATACTTTTTCCACATTTGGGCTTACATATTCCATTTCGGTAGTACGCGTGTTGAAGATTACGTAAAAATAATCTCCAAAATGAAAGGCATCCATATAACGGTTGATAAGTTCTTTTTGTGAAAGATCTATCTGTTCGCTTACACCTTTAGGTATGTTTTCCCAAATGTCACGGAGTTTGTTAATTTTTTCCATTCACTCAAAGGTATTTAGATTTTGAAAATTGGTGTCAAAAACGTTGCCTGTATAGCTATAGGTAGCTATTTTTTTATAAATATATTAAAATTAATTTTGTTAAAACTATTAACATTTAAATAATTTACTATGAAAACCATTACAAAATTAGGATTAGCTGTAATACTGTTTATGGCAACCGCATTGTTTAACAGTACAATGGCGCAAGACAAATATGGATTTGCCATTTCTGATCAAAAGTATAGCGATAAAGAGCGTATTTATTATTATTTTATTTCTGACCCTGTTAAAAATTGGGGAAAAATGAGCGAACAGGAAAAAAACGATTTTAATATCGAGTTTAAAATGTCTGCCAAAAAACAAACAGGCGAAGATCTTGTAACCGAATACCGTGTAGGTTTTTATCAAGGAACAGATCGTTATAATTCTTTAGCAGAAGCCAAACAAGCTATTGAAAAAAGAATCGAAACAATAGAAGAATCACAAACACGAACAAGTATTCCAATAAAATTTATACGGATAAATCTTTATAAATACAGATAACCCAACCAACACCAATGGAGTTCTAAACTCCGTTGGTGTTTAAAAATTTTAAACAATAAACAAAAATATAATGAAACACATTATAAGCCTTTGCCTTGCTGTTTTTTTTATGGCGGGTATACAAAACGCACAGGCACAAACAAAAGAGGACACTATTGCATGGCTGAAAGAAAAATTAGAGAAATGTTTAGAAGGTAATGGTTATTCTTATGGTAGTGAGACTAAAGTGTTTACAAAATATAATAAAAATGTAAAACTGGAAAGTATTAATGAGTGTGAGTTTATTATTTCATATGATCAGGGTAAAGATAGAATTAAGGTAGTTTTTCCTACGAGAATAAAGAGTTTTATTTATGATAATTGGGAAGAAGGTCTTCCAAAACGTGATTTTTTTGATTATTCAGCAGCAGTTGTTAAGAAAATTAATCTTAGTAACTCCAATAAAATTTATTATAGCTCATCAAATTATGATGTTTATATTGCAATAAGAGAAGAAAACATCTTAGAGAGAATAGAAAAAGCCCTAAAACATTTGGCAACTTTTTGCCCTAAAAAACAAGAAATATTTTAACTTTTAGAAATATAGAGATTATGAAAACATTAGGATTGGCTTTAATACTATTTATGGTAACCACAATGTTTAATAGTGCTATGGCACAAAAATATGGCGGAAGTGCGTATGTGCACGTGAAAGATTATGAAGGAAAAACAAGGGTTTTAAATACAACGATTAGCTGTACTTATGCAAGTGAGAATTATGCTAAATTAGAATTAGAGAAAACCTTGTTAGAAAAAAAAAGAACCGATGATGAATATAACAGCCAGATATATTATGATATAGACCTAAGCAGGAAAGACGATGGCAGGTATTACGGAGGGAGCGCCTCAGTACGTGTGAAAAACGATGAAGGTGAAAGCCGCGTACTTAACACATCAATTAGTTGCACACGTACCAGCGTATGTGAAGCAAAAGGAGAATTGCAACTTAGTTTAATGGCGAAGAAAAGACTGGGCGAAGAATTCATATCAGGCATTACCTACGTCATCGACAGTTGTAACTAAAACCCAACCCCAACGGAGTTTAAAACTCCGTTGGGGTTACAAACAAATTAAACGTTAACAATTAAACTAATAAGTATTATGAAAACAATTGCAAAATTAGTATTGGCTATACTACTATTTATGGCAACTGCAGTAACTAACCACGCACAGGCACAAACGAAAGAGGAAACTATTAGCTGGCTAAAAGAAAAATTGAGTAAGTATATGTATTACGATAACGTTAGTAATATAAGCCTGCAAAGTATAGACGAATGCAAAATGGTTTTTAACTATACTTATAAAGTTACTGAGCAGTACCAACAAATATTGCCCACTGCAATTACAGGTATTGACAGTGATGGCAAATTTAGGTATAGTGCGGCAGTAGCATCAGACCAAGAACAAGGAAAAGAAGCTAAATTCTATTCTTTTAGTTTTTTAAAACTTGGCGAAAGAGAAGAAAACATACATGCACGTGTAGAGAAAGCCTTAAAACATTTGGCAACTTTTTGCCCTAAAAAGCAAGAAATATTTTAGCTCTTAAAACTTAGAAATCATGAAAACAAAATTACTTACCATAGTGTTACTTGCCTTTACCGGAATGGTTTGGGGACAGGTAAAAGTCGATATTCAAAGTAAAGCAAAAAAAATTACTATAGAAACGGATAAAAAAATAGATTCTGTAGAAGTAATCGTTCCAAGAGGTAAATACGATTTGGAAGTTATTGGCGGCAATAGTTTAATAATGAAAAAAGGAGCTAAATTATATAAACCGCTGTCTACAGGAAGTGCAGAAAATGAGCAACATAATATTAATGATCAATCAAATAAATCTTCAACAAAAATAAAATTTGGAAGTAATACAGAATATGTGTTTTTAGTAACGGCAGATGAAGATCCTAAAAGCAGAAAGTACGTATTAAAAAGTCAATCTAATTGGGAATGGACAACAACTTTAGGCGCAAATGCTGTTGTGTTTACCAATCGTTCAAAATTTGTATCTGCCGAAAAAGAGGGAGTACAGACGGTAACCGAAATACAAGATAGAAAATCAATAGAACTGATGCCTGCCATTATGTTTACTTATATGAATAAACAAGAGAATTTTTCTTTTGGTTACACAGGCGGTATAGGTTTCAATTTCGAGGAATTAGCTTTGTTCACAGGATTGTCTTTAGGTATTGGGCAAAATATTGTTTTAACAGGTGGCGTAGCCGTTCATAAACAAAACCGTCCAAATGCTGATTACAATATCGGGCAAGTCATTGAAAACACTATAACAGCAGACGATTTAAATCAGAAACAATATCGTTTCAACCCTTTTTTAGGTTTGTCTTTTCGTTTAGATAGTAATCCCTTTAAAAGTAAATAATTCAAACAATTTTAAATTAAAACTAAAATATTTTAACAACCAACCTCAACGGAATTTAAAACTCCGTTTGGGTTAAATACAACAACAATATGAAAACAAAAACAATCATTACAGCAGTATTGCTATGCTTCTTTGTATTTGTCAACGCACAAGAAAAAAAACTACCTAATAAAGAGGAAACAGAAGAATATCTAACTAAAATGATAGAAGCAGGAAGAGGAGGTGAATATGTATCAGGCGATAGTAATTATGTAACTAAAGTTACAACTAAGTATTCAAATAGTTATGAATTAGGATATGTTAGATACCTTGTAGGTGAGGAGACAGGTTATTGTAATAATAATGGAATGTATCAATCTACGGAAACTTATGATAAATTTAATAGTTATAGCAAGATGGATTTTAATAAACTAATGAATGTTGAACAAAAATCTAAAAGTGTGTCAAATGCAACTGCTCTTCAGGTTAAAGTAACATTTAATGGAGATTTTATTGATTTAACTACAAGTTATGAGAAGAAATCATCTGGCTCTTGTTATCTTAAAGATGAAAAAAATAAGGTAAATTATGTATTTTATTATATCCCTAACGAAGAAGGCAGTTTTGACCGTTTCAAAAAAGCATTATTTCATTACAAAGACCTTTTAATTGCCGAGCAAAAGCAAAAAATTGCTGATGATCCTTTTGCAAACTAAACAACAATCAGCCCTAACGGCGTTTAAAACGCTGTTAGGGTTAAAATTTTAAACAACAATTAATATGAAAACAAAAACAATTATTACAGCAGTACTATTGCTTTTAAGTGCAGGTACACTTTATAGCCAGCATTATCTTATTGCCATAACCCGTGCAAAAACAGCCAAAGGCTGTGGTGACTACGAATACCATAAAATCACATTAAACAGCGATGGTAAAAACTTTTCGGAGCAGTCGGATATTTTAAGAAAAAAATATGCACCTGTGGGAAGTTACAAAGAGTACTACGTAAGCCCTGCCGATTATGGCGTATTGGTGCAATATACCGGGCAATATGTAAAAGGCGGCTGCAAATTCATTAAATATGATTTTGTTCCAAACAAAAAAAGCATACAAGGTGCACGCGATTTCGTTCAACAGCAATATACCAATTATCCAGACTTGTACGCAACACCACCTGTAGAAATATTAACTTTTAAACCCTAAAAAATAGAAATTATGAAAAAAAAATTACCTACACATTTAAACCTAAGTGTTTTTACACTATTAGTTATTTTTTTTACAGGAAATAATAATAGTTTATATGCACAATGTTCAGAAGCTGAAAATGCCACAATGAAGAAATATGCAGAATTAACCCGTAATTCTGCAAATACCCAAGGTTGTGCTGCCTGTGCTTCGTTAGCTAATTTATTCTGCATAGCCGAAAACGGACTTTATAAAAATGATAAAGCAGAAGTTGAAAAAGCAATTGCTACAACTAAAGAAACTATTAAACTAATGGGCGATCCTATTTGCTGTCCTGAATTACTAACAAAGTCTCCAAAATGGGGGCAACCTAAAACAGAAAACGGGCAAAATGGTTCAATTACAGAACAAAACAAAACAGTACAAGATGTACAGGATATTGTAAATGAAATAAATAATGGAATAAGTACTATAGAAAACCTGAATGCCATAGACAGAATGGATAATCAACTACAAACAGATTTGAAGAAAGTGGAAAAGCTGTTGCAGGAAAATGCTTTTATGTCTAACAGAGAATATCAATCCGAAGAGGATATCAATAATGAATATCATTTAAAATTATCAAATTTAAATCAGTTAGCTATCACACATTTAGATTTAAAAAGCAAAATGCAAAGTTTGGGATATTCTGCTGCAGGTGAGTTGTTGAATAATTCCAATACAACTGGATTAGGTGTATTGGCAACTGCAGGTGCATTGATGAGTACTGATAAAAAAGAATCCAGACAATTTGTTGAAGATGCCAAAAATAGATTGCAAAATTCAAAATCTGAAAAGATGTTTGCACTTAAACACAAAGATGTGGACTTTCAGTTAGATTTGGTAAAAAATAAAATGGATGAATATTTTAGCAAAAATTATCTTTCAAATTATACTAACTTACTAAACTACACTTTGGTTAATGGTTACAGAGGCGGTATGAATTATAATGATTTTAAGAAGCTTTTCCCAAAATTTAAATTAAAACAACATTCCTATATCACAAAAAACATGACGGACAAAACAAGTCCCGTTACGGTAAAATATAGAATGCAAGATGCTGCAGCAGGTTTTGATTTTTTTGTTGCATTGGCAAATAAAAAGTTTAAGCTAAGAGCCATGGAATTAGAACAGGTTTTTACGTATTCTGAGTTGTTCAACCCGGAAAAACTGAAAGAATACCAACTGAAAATTTTAGAAGAAATAAAATTTTATGACAATTTGTTTAACCTAAAACCCACTGCATATTCATCAGGAAATCAAGTTTCAAAAGGGTTGGATGTCTTAAAAAAATTAAATCAAGCAGAATTGTACACAGTTATAAAAGCAAACAACCCAACATTATCAGAAGAACAGATTTCTTCTGCCATGAAAATGATGAGTTCTCTGGACGAAAACAGTTATAAAACCGCAAGTGCAAATCCAATTAATTCTGTCACCACAGTTCGTTGGTCGGATAACTTTAGCAAAGCATTTATATTAAATGCAACTTTGACCGTAAAAAATGAAACTATTACTTTAATAATCACAAAAACTGATGAAAATTTGTTACCACCAAATTTTGATTAAGAAAAGAATAAAAGTAATGAAAACAAAAACAATCATCACAGCAATTATATTGCTGTTTAGCCTAACAAGCTTTGCACAAACCAAAGAAGAAACCATAGTGTGGATAAAAGAAAAATTGGAACAGCACGGTGGATCTGATAGTGATTATGGAAGTGAAATATGTAGTACGACCTATAAAGATGTAAAAGTAACTCCCTGCGGTATTAGTTTTACTGAGAAATCGACGTGTGGCAAGGAATGGGCAGTCAATTTTAATGCCAGTAAGGCAAAATCGTGGAAGTTTGGTTCTAACTATATTAAAGCCGACGCGCAAATTATTCAAACAACATATTCGAAAGGAAAGAAAAGTAGTGATGCTTATTTAAGTATTAGAAATGGAGAATCGGGCATTCACGAGCGTATGATAAAAGCACTTACACATTTGGCAACTTTTTGCGAGCAAAAGAAAGAAACATTTTAACGATTAAACATAGCATCATGAAACACATTATAACCCTTTCCGTTGCTTTATTTTTAATGGCGGGCATAAAAAATGCACAGGCACAAACCAAACAAGAAACCATAGCGTGGATAAAAGAAAAACTGGAACAGCACGGTGGCGGAGATAGCTCTTCCTATTCAAATGTACAGGTAAGCCCTTGCAGCATTAGCTTTACACAGAAAGTTTCAAACAGTGCAACTACCTATAACTGTAACTTTAACCCTGGTATGGCAAAATCGTGGAAAGTAGACAGGGATTATATTTATGCCGATGCAAAAATTATTCAATATACTTCTTCGTACGGAGAGAAAAATAGTTATTCTGTTTTATATATTAGAAACGGCGAATCGGGCATTCACGAACGTATGATAAAAGCACTTACGCATTTGTCAACCTTTTGCGAGCAAAAGAAAGAAGCGTTTTAGGTTTAAAAAAATAGAAATTATGAAAACAAAAACAATTATCACAGCAATTATATTACTGTTTAGCCTTACAAGCTTTGCACAAACCAAAGAAGAAACCATAGCGTGGATAAAAGAAAAACTGGAACAGCATGGTGGCGGTAATTCTAGCTCTTTTTCTGATGTAAAAGTAAGCCCTTGTAATATTAGCTTTACAGAGAAATATCAAGGCGGTAAAGAATATAAAATAAGTTTTAACCCAAGCAAGGTAAAAGAATGGGAAACAATTGGCTTAAGTGCCTATATTCTTGCCGATGATGAAATTATTTTATCTGCTAACGAAGCTGGGGAGCAAGAAAGTGACCGTGTTTTATGGATTAGAAAAGGAGTACCTGATATTCTTAATCAAATGATAAGGCAATTAACACATTTAGCTGCTTTTTGTGGTAATAAAGAGTAAAAGGAAAATTAATACAGTATTTAAAATGAAAAATATATTATTATTTACACTGCTTCTAGCAAATAGTATTGTATTTGCACAACATCAAAAAATAACGCAATTGCTTAACCAACAATTGCAAAAAGAATACACCCGATTTTATAGTGTAGAAGAAAAAGCAAATTTTATTGTAACACAACCGTTTTATATCGACGAAAATAAGGTGTTACATTTTGGTTTTACGTTAATAAACAATGAAGACGGAGCAAAAACAAGCTTTAAAAGACAAGTTTCGTTGGATAAAATTGCGCTGATGGATAAAGACCTCAATATTTATTTTCAAACCTTAAGTCAAGATGTTAACGAAACCCGAACCGATTATTATGCAAACGGTAAGGCAATTCAAACAAAAACCAAACAAACACATTTGTTTTCCACAGAAATCAACAAAGAGCATTACCCCAACCGATTTATGAAACGCCTTGTCAAAGCCTTTAAAAAAGCAGGCTACGAGGTAGAATGCAATTTTATAAATCCATAAAAATCATTCAACCACTAAAATATTCCTATGAAAACAGTCTTATTATTGCTATTTATATGCAGTATGCAGTTAAATGCACAAACCAATAGCAAAAATAATTTTGATGTGGTAAAAACCTATTTGTTGGAAATCCAACAAGCAGTAGATTACGCACCAAATTCTAAAAAAGAAAAGATTGAGAAACTGAATAAAGTAATAAGGCAAGGCACAGAACAATGTCGCATGCTAAAACAAGCTCTTAAAAATACAAAAAGCAAACAGCAACAAGATGAGATTCTCCGTGATTTTAATCTGATTTTACAAGCCGTTATATTACTGAAAACCAATATTAATGATAATGTTCCACTTTCTAATGATATAGACTATTTCCATAAAAAGCTTCCTGCTTTATTAAGAAAATTGTAAAATAATTTAGGCTTTATTTTACTTAATTAGTTAAAATAATAAGGCATACCTTTATGCTCCTAAAGTTTACAAATTCTTTAAGGTCTGTATAAAAAAGCTTATATTTGCTATGAGCTAACGTAAACACGTTGAGAAGCAAAGCAGTAAGCACCGTTACTAAATCGTTACCTGACTTTTTTGATAATCATTATAAAAGCCTTGTATTCAACCGATACAGCTTTTTCCTGAAAGCTTTAAAATATAATCAGATAAATTTAAGGAATATATCTAAGGAAGAGTATGATAAGTACATCGGTCGTAAATAAAAGCAATCGGATTCCGATCGCTTTTATTGATTGTTTCTTAATGATATATTTAATTTACGTTTAAAATAACAAAACTTCGATAAATGAGTATTAAGTTTAAACATGTAATAATATTATAATAAAGAAATATTGTTAATTATTCGGTTCATTCTCAATTAACTCTTCAATTGCATCCCATAGTTTAATTCGTTTTTCAAGCGATTTAACGGCTGTTGCTGTTGTTTCCTTCCATTTTTCTACGTCGTCACCACACAGATAAGAAACCATTTCAAAAGCCATAGGTCCGTGTTCGTCTGCGTCTAATTCAATATGGCGTTCAAAATAATACACCAAATCGGTAAGGTCGCTATCTTTAAATCGTAATTTAAATTCCTTAAGCAATTCGGTAAACATATTCGGTATAAGATCTTCTCGACCAAACGTAAATGCCGAAGCTATTTCGTGCGGCTTTCCTGCTTTAATAACTTCAAAGGTAAACGTTAGAAAATCTTTTATGTTATGATGAAGCGTGCTCGATTTTATAGCACTGAATATATCAGTAGCCTGTACTGAGCTTAAAAAGGCCTCAATATTTTCTGTACTGGTATTGCTTTTATGCATGGCTTGCAGATACATTTCAAAATGACTTAACCTTTTTCCGTCTAATGTAAGATCCGATTCTTCTGCCAAAACAATTTCATTGATTAGGTAACGCACTTCAGGGTTTGGAGATGCAAACCATGGACTAGTGGTACACGTAAGCTTAAATTGTAAAGCTTTTAAAAGCGACATAAAATCCCAAACGGCATAAACATGGATCTGAAGAAATTGTTGCAAGTGGGCAAACGTTGTAATTTTTTTGTATAAAGAATGATTAATTAGTTGGTCTTTTTGAGGCTGTATGTAACAGTTTATTTCATTAATTGACGTCATATTTAATTTTTGGCAAATATAATGTTTATAAATTTCAAATTAATGTTTTTCTTGTGTATAAATGTATATGCTTCATAGGTTAATTACTTCATAGTACTGCTGTTCTTTCAGTTCATTTGGTGTTTTTAAATGTTCATTTCAAGAAGATCTAATTTGCAAGCTAAAACTTAATATTTGATACAAATAAGAAATACGGGTATATCAAATATATTAAATTTTAAATCCTTTTCATTATAAGTTATATTTAAATAAATCGACCTCAGATTGGACATACATACAATTCTTTAACGCCTAATATCTTTGGCAATAATATAAATCTTTATTAATAATGTACATCGTTCTAGTGTACTATTAGAACTTGTTCAACTTCTATGGTACTATTTTTTTCTTTAATCTCACCTCTAATTTACTTCCTTTCTGTAATTTCTTGAGCGGTAATTGTTTTCCATTATCCGTTAAAGCAGTATCACTTTTAAAATTGAGTTCTAATATTTCACCAGCTGCTGTTTGCAGGTAGGCTAGTCTTTGGTGAGCAGAAATTTCAATAATTGTTCCTCGATAAGTTCCGGACTTTGATTTGTTTAATTCTATAATACCTTTGTGCTTGCTTTTTTCATTTTTTATTTCGCATGAAAATATACACAATATAGCTGCTAGTAACACAAAAATATTGCACAGGGCTGTTTGGTCATTGCCTTAATTTTTTTATATTTTACAGTTGCTGGCATCATATAAGGATTTTTTTTTATTAGCTAATAATATTTCTTGCCAAAAAGAAAGATACATACCTCAAGAACAATTACTTCCTGAAACGAAACATATTCAGTAAAATATTAGTTTATTACTGTCTCTGCCGAATTGAATTTGGTTAAAAAGATACTTACTTCGTACAATGCAAACATTGGAATTACCAGAAGTACCTGACTCAATATATCCGATGGAGTTATTACTGCCGAAGCAACAAGTATAATTACATAGGCATATCTTCTGTATTCTTTTAGTAAAGCTGTTGATACAATGTTTAATTTGAATAGAAAATATATAATTACTGGAAGGTTAAATACAATACCTGTCGCCAGTAAGGTTGTGCGGATCAGTGAAATGTAGGAATTAAGATCAAATTTGTTTTGTACGGCGGTGCTGATACTGAATTCAGTTAAAAATTTTAAGGAAAAGGGTACAATGATGTAGTATCCGAAAAGAACTCCAGTAAAAAAAAGCAACGTTGCGGATGTAAGAAAAATTAAACCGGCTTTTTTTTCCTTTTTATAAAGAGCTGGGCTGATAAATTTCCAGAATTCAAACAGTATTAACGGAAAAGCTGCAATGATACCACAATATAAGCACGTCCAGATTAATATAGAAAGTTGTCCTTCCATTTTACGGTTTTGCAAATCAAGATCAAGATTCGTAGCTGAATATACTGTCTCATTAAAATAACTCAATAATCTGTAAGTAGGGAAATCTCCTCTTTTAGGAGCAAAAATAATTTCGTCAAAAATAAAGTCGCTAAAAACAAAAGCAGCGGCAGAGCAAATAATTATTCCGATAGCGCATCTCAAAAAAAACCATCTCAATGCTTCAAGATGGCTTAAGAAAGACTGTTTTTTTTCGTTTTTATCCATTCTAACTGTGCATTATTTTTGTCAAAGATAATAAAGTGAAAATTTTTTAGCTTCAAAAAGTACCATCTTTTATTTTTAAGATGGTTATATTTGTTTTTAACACTGCCTGAATTAGTACGACAATTAATGTGAGGTTTACTTATAATTTATGCTAATCCGTGGACTAATTGAGCAAAAATAAACAGATGGAATCAGTAATTTATCGGATAAATGATATTGTATGGGGTATGCCTTTGATAATTCTTTGCCTTGCTACAGGGATTTTTTTTAGTTTTAGGCTAAAATTTCCTCAGGTAAGGCTTTTCAAGGAAATGATCAGGTTGCTTTTCGGAACAAAAAAATCAAAAGAGGGTATTTCTTCTTTTCAGGCATTTACGCTCGCGATATCGGGAAGGATAGGTACGGGCAATATAGCCGGTGTAGCTACAGCAATTGCAATGGGTGGTCCTGGTGCGGTATTCTGGATGTGGGCAATTGCATTTTTAGGAAGTGCTTCGGCAATTATAGAGGCAACGTTGGCTCAAACATACAAAGAAGTTAGCAAGGGAGAATTTCGCGGCGGTCCGGCCTACTATATTTTAAAAGGATTAAAAAGTAAAACGTTTGCCGTATTATTTGCATTGGCTACTGTTATAAGCTGCGGATTCCTACTTCCAAGCGTGCAGAGTAACAGTATTGCGCTTGCTGTGGAAAAAGCTTTTAATATTGATCCTGTTTATACGGCTGTTGGGGTATGTCTTCTACTCGCCTTGATAATTATAGGGGGTGTAAAAAGGATAAGCAGTGTTGCAGAAGTAGTTGTGCCTTTTATGGCAATTTTTTACATAGTTATGGCATTGATAATCATTGGGCTTAACATTGATAAAGTACCCGAAATGTTTTCCCTGATATTTAGTTCTGCCTTCGCTGCAGATGCTACTTTTGGCGGCATTTTTGGATCTGCAATCAGCTGGGGTGTTCAGCGTGGTATATACAGCAACGAAGCAGGGCAGGGAACCGCCCCGCATGCTGCGGCTGCGGCCGAAGTTTCCCATCCATATAAACAGGGGCTGGTTCAGGGGTTTTCGGTGTATGTAGATACGCTCTTCGTTTGCACGGCAACTGCGCTTATGATTCTTTTTACCAACCAATACAACGTATTGCATCCAGATTCAGGTTTCCTGGTCGAAAATTTGCCTGGGGTCGAAGCAGGTGCCGCTTTTACACAAAATGCCGTAAGCAGTCACTTTCCTGCTTTCGGAAATGAGTTTGTAGCCGTTGCGTTGATGTTTTTTGCCTTTACAACTGTTATGGCTTATTATTATATAGCAGAGTCGAATATTGATTTTCTTTTCAAGGGAAAAAAATCAAAATATGGAATTTGGATTTTGCGCATACTTATTCTTTTTTCAGTTTATCTTGGATGTGTCAACTCAGCTAAACTTGCTTGGACACTTGGTGACATCGGCGTAGGTCTTATGGCATGGATGAACCTTATAGCTATTCTGCTGTTGTATAAAAAAGCAGTAGCACTGGCAGATGATTATGAAAAACAGAAGAAGCAGGGGCTTGATCCTCAGTTTGACAATAGAATTCTAAATTTGCAGAATGCAGAATATTGGAACAATATAGAAGTTGAAAACAAAAACAAATAATTAAACTCGAAAAACAAGCCTTATCTTTGCAGGGTTTTCAAAACATTAATTGGTACAACATGGGTGGTAATATTAATTTAAACGTATTTAAAAATTTTGTAAAATCAAATAATTTTGGAGGTATTCTCCTTTTTCTTTGTGTAATACTTTCCCTTGTGGTAGCCAATTCTCCAATGGCACAGCCGCTTCAGGATCTTTTAGATACGGTAATAGGTTTCGAAAATGCCACTGTACACCTTAACTATTCGGTTTCCATGTGGATCAATGATGGCCTAATGGCAGTTTTTTTTCTGTTGGTTGGGCTCGAAATTAAAAGGGAAATTGTAGAAGGGGAACTATCATCACCTAAAAAAGCTATAATGCCTATACTATGTGCCGTAGGTGGTGCGCTTGTGCCTGCAGCGATATTCTTCGTATTAAATTCAGGATCGGAAACAGCTTCTGGATGGGCAATTCCAATGGCAACCGATATTGCATTTGCTCTTGCGGTAATATCACTATTGGATAAAAGAGTTCCGGTAAGCCTGAAGATCTTCTTAGCTGCTTTGGCAATTGTAGACGATCTTATTGCTATTCTAGTAATCGCGTTCTTTTATTCTTCCGGAATAGAACTGGCATATATAGGCTATGCAGCGGTTTTTATGGCGGTTTTGATCTTGATGAACAGGTTTAATATTAAAAACCCATATTTGTACCTGATACCAGGTGTTTTTGTTTGGTACTTTATACATCACTCGGGCATACATGCAACAATAGCTGGTGTTATGGTAGCAATGACGCTTCCTACGAACGATACAGCGGTAGAATCTCCGTTGGAACGGTTGGAACATGCACTGGTTAAGCCGGTAAATTTCTTTATAATTCCTGTTTTCGCATTCGCAAATACCAATATAACCCTTCAGTCAGAAATGCTTCACGGACTTACATCTCCGTTGGGCTTGGGTATATTTTTTGGATTGCTTGTAGGTAAGCCTGTTGGTATTTTCGTCACGTCATGGCTATGCACAGGGTTGGGGTTAGGTTCACTTCCCGCTGGAAGCAGCTGGACACATATTATTGGTGTCGGTCTGCTGGCTGGTATTGGTTTTACAATGTCAATATTTATATCAATTCTTTCCTTTAACAGTCCGTTATTCGTATCCGAAGCTAAACTTTCGGTTTTACTTACCTCTGTCATAGCAGGTACTGCAGGCTTTATACTTCTTAAAGCAAATTCCAGAAAGTAATAAAGGCACGGTATCGTACGTCTTGGCTGTAACGGTTCTTCTGGCGATGGTGAGGTTCGGATTTCCCTTAGTTATAGCATGTGTTCTTGCTTTTGATACAGTAAGTGTATTGTTTATTAGCTATTGTATCTACAGGCAATCTGCCGATTACGATTTTTCTTTAGTAAGCAGATATCTTCAGATGGCTGAATATATAACGTAATGGTTTCTTACTTACAAAAATCCTTGTCAGCTACTCAAAGGTAAACATTATATGGCAAATATCCATTCCAGAACAATCAGTTCTACGTGAGAATTTGGTCTATTTCTTCAACAGTTTTTGCCATGATGGTAAGAAACATTCGGAACTATGACGATAAGTAAATCTATGTCAAACGCTTTTCCTGTCAGCGTGTTTACACCTTATATAATTATATATAGTTTCTGTCGAATCAGTTCAAATCTGTTTGCTGTTCAGATCTTGTGGCGTACTTTTAAGGGTAAACAGCTTTCTTACACTTCTGTATGATTAGTATTTGTGCACTGTTTTATTCTGTATGCATTAAATGCACACTTCCGTAGTTGCACAGCAGATATACTGCCGACTGGTGGCGTGTTTTTTTATTTGTATCAGCAAATTGTAATAACCAGGGTTGATAACATGTAGCTGTACCTTATCTAAATTTTGCTTGTAATTTTAAAGTTGGTAATTATCACGTCAAATTTGTATTTCACCTTAAATGCCCGTACTTACCTTCGGGCATTTTTCTAAATATTATTTTTACTTAGCTGTTGCGGAATTTTGTACTACTTTGTACTTTTGATACTTAAGTGTTTTTATTACTTTTTTTACAGGCGACAGCTTTTTAGTTGTCGTCTGTTTTTTTATATACTTCTGTTTAAAAAATTTATTTATCAGCAAAAAGTCAGCATATTAAAAAGAATTTGTTTGATATATTGTTTGTAAAGCTGTAAATTTAGTATGTAATTAAAAATGGATTGCGTTATGAATAAAGAACTGTCTAAGGTAGTTGTTGCACTTAACAATGAAAAAGGTATTGACGCATTGTTGAGCACCGCCGAAAGGCTCGGTGCCACCCAGATCACAAATTACGAAGGAATAGGTGGAAGGCCCGTTTTCGAATTTTCAATTGTCGCGGCAAAGAAGGATGAATTTTCAAAAGCATTAAATTCCGAATTTGTAGAGTCGGTTGCTAAAAAATAGCCTTATGGGGTATTTTCTTATTAATTAAAAAAATGTCCGACTGTGAAACTATCTTCTGCAAAGTTGCTACAAAAAGATGGTGAAAGATTTAATATAGCTTTAGTTTCGACAGTTTATAAGCTGGAATTTAGGAATTTAATTGCTTGAAAGTAGATAAATCAAAATATATTTCTTACCTTTTATTAAGGATATTAATTTTATTAAAGACATATACAATTTTGAAAACGGATTTGGCAAAAATTTTGTTTGGTAAAAACAAGAAAATAAATGAAATTGTGAATAACTTGGTTGAAAATTTCTACTTTTGTACAATAGAATGCGAAAACAAATTAGATGAGATATTAAGTTTAGTTCCAGTGTCTTGGAATATTAACATAGAGCAAATTAGACAAAGAATTATTGATAATTTATTCACTTTTGAGTGGAAACGTCAATGTTAAACTAATTTTAGAGAATTTGTTCAATCATTTATATTAAACTAATGAAAACTATTTATTCAATATTATATATAACTCTTAATGCTGCTTTAAATGAAAAGGTTAGCATTGGAATGGTTATGTCTAATGGTCAAGAGCATTTTTATAATTTTTCTAATGAAAAACTTTCAGTTTTTAAAAATTTAATGGATTCTGAAAGATTTAATTTAATTAAAAAGTACTTACTCTCTATTGAGAAAGAGTTGAATTTTGATAATACAATTAATAACAGACTTTTTTCAAATAAAGATTTAAAAAGTAATTGGGTTTCTGAAAGCTATATATCTTATTTGTCGAAATATTCTAACAATATAGTTCAGTTTTCTCAACCTAAATCAATTGATATAGATTTTCAGAGAGATAACTTTGTTAAGTTGTTTGAAAAGTATATTCACAGATTTGAAATAATTGAAGAGACTATACCCGAAATTAATATTCATACACGAGTTAAAGAAAATTTATTCCCGAGAATTGAAACAAATGTAAATATTGAAATTTCATTAAATTCAGAAAATTTCGAGAATTTATTCGCTCCTATTGAAGTTGATTTTCTAGGAATGAATTGTGTTCCATTAGCTGGTCAAACTATTGATTTTGAAAAGAAGCATTATTATCTAGAGAATGATATAACTAGATTTGTTTCATTAACAAAAGCTATTGAATTAGAAGGAAATAATAATGGTAAATATTATATTCTTGGTAGAGAGCCACAAAAAAATATTGATAAAAATCACTTACTGTGGGAACATATTAGAGATTCTGACTTTTTAGAATTTGTTGATATCGATGAATATGGTATTGTTGAAGATTATATAAAAGTAAATAATGTAAAACCATATTTTCAAGAATAAAAAGAACGTTTAGATTTAATTTCTAAGCGTTTTTTTATAAATATCGTACAACAAATAATTTTACTACTACAGTTTACGGTCAACACATTGTCTTATGAAGAAAATAGTTATATTCAATAAATTTTGTAATTTTGATATATAATTCTTTAGGCTTAAAAAAAGTATGGATATTCAAGCAGAGAAAATAGCGTTAGCAAAAATGCTTTTAGAGACAGAAAATCCTAAAATAATTGCATCTATAAAAAAAATATTTAGCAAAGAAAAGATGCATGATTTTTGGGACGATTTATCTGCGGAGCAAAAACAAGAAATACAAAATGCCTCTTTAGAGATTGCTAATGAAGAGACAATTGAGTACGATTTATTTATGCAAAAATATAGATAAAATGGAAAGGAAAATTATTCTTTCTAAAACAGCTGAAAAGATATTAAGCAGGCTTTTTGAATACCTCGAGGAGGAATGGTCTGAAAAAGTAAAAAGCGATTTTATTAAAAAGTTAGATTTTTCCATAAGTATAATAAAAAATCAACCTCAAAGTTTTCCTGAATCAAAAAAACAAAAAGGACTTAGAAAGTGTGTTGTTACAAAACAAACAACTCTTTATTATCGCTTCAATTCTAAACAAATAAGTATTATGACTGTATTTGATACAAGACAACATCCTTTAAAATTTATTGAAGAAGTTTAACTTTCATTTTTATCTTTAACCGTGCATCAGTGGTTAAAAAAATATCTCAAAAAATCTCACAACATAAAATATTTCTTCGCTTGTTTGGATTTTTATTGAGAAACCTAATTATTTTATTTTCCTGCGTTCAATATCTTGCCGATTATCCCCAAATGATACAACTTCAATTGTATTTCCATTTATCTCATAGAAAATAAGAAAAACTTTAATTGAAATTACACGTGTAAAATTTATTAGAAGTTAGTCTTCCTATCAGTTCAGAATTTGAAAGTGTATTTAATAAATCCTCAACTTCAGTAAGTAATTTTAAGCTATAATTTGGATTGCCATTTCTTTCAACGTAATAATCCAAAATAGTTAAAAATTGAATTTTTGCAATATCTGACCAAACGATTATTTTTTTAGCCATTTTCTCATTTCTGAAAGTACTTCCTCGTTATTATGAAACCTTCCTTCTTTAATTTCGTTTCTACCAGTTTCAATAGACGATTGTTGATTTGTTGATAATTGGTATAAAGCCTGTTCCGACGAATCAAATATTGTTTGAAGAGCATTTAGAAAGTTCAAATCTTTAGATTCTTTAATTCTTGAAATTAAATTCTTCTTTATTTGGGCTGTCATATCCATAATTTAATTCTTTTTATTACTCAATAATAAATTATTATTTTTGAACTGTGTTACACCTCGTTGCCAAATTATCTTTGTTAACGAAAGTTTGTGTAACCTTAAACCATTCAGCGATTTAGCATCTAAATGTACCACATTCAGTATCCCTGTAATTGTTTTAGCAGTACTACATTCTTTATAATCCGCACTTCCGTGATAAATTGCAGCAGCACATCTTGTGATAATCATTTAATCCGTGGTAAAAAACATCTCGAAAAGCTCCGATTTACATTGTTGAATTTACTTTAATTTTCCACATCAAAGACAACAAGATTGAAATGTCAAAAAAGCAAGTTGATGACCCCAGCAGACAAAATTTATAAGCATCCAATAGCAAACACCTGAATGTACCACATTCCGTAATCCGTGTACATTTTTATGCGCCATCAAAATAACATTTAATAAAGCCTTTCTATTCCGTGCATCACTGCTCCCGCGAGCGTCACGCTCGTGGAAATAACAAATTCATCTGTGCAAATCTGTGCAATCTGTGGTTAAATTAAAGAACACTAATGCAATTTCAGCTAAACATCCCGCACCAAGCATCCAATACAAAACACAAATAAATTATCCGCGCATCCGTGGCAAAAATAAATCATTTTTCAAAACCAATTTCCCCTTATAACCATCTAACTATATAACTATATAACAATTCAACGAATCAACGAATCAACAAAACTTGTCCCGGTAACGGGATCAACAAATCAACGAATCAACGAATCAACGAATCAACGAATCAACGAATCAACGAATCA
>JBEBXO010000050.1:0-19223 GCA_040391585.1 Paenimyroides ummariense
AAACATTATACTTCTAAATTACATAAATTACGCTAGGTTTATAGGGGTTAAAACAGTTAAAACACCTATTCTTGGATGCACAAGCAAAATATCGAAAAGTATCTTGATGAATATAGTTACAGATTAAATAGATCAATACACAAGCAAAGTATATTTGATAAGCTGATTATAAGGATGGTTAGCAAAAAACATATTGGTTTACAAAGAATTAAAATAAGTACATAACTTTACACCTCAAAAAGTATTTATAAAAAATATTATAATAATTCTGAAAAAATCTATGAAAGATATTCTGAAGAAATATTAAAGGAATATGAAGATAAAAATATAATTTACCAAATTGTAAAATATACGGAGGGTAAAGATACAGATACTAAGGAGTATAAATATTATTATGACGGTCTTAAACTAATAAAAAGAGAAAATATTTACAAAGGATTTGTAGAAACTTCTTTAAATTATACTTATAACTCTCAAGGAAAACTTATTAATTATAATATGATTCTTTTTGATAAATCACATAACAATGAAATAAAACAAACTATTTCACAAGATGTTGATTACAGTTATGACTATTACAACAACCTTATTAAAGTTTTATCAAAGCACAATTCAACTTATTTTGCTGATAACGAATACTATTACACATACGACCAAAATAATAAAATAATTAACGAGCTTTATAATATTTCACTTAGTAAACCCAATGATGAAAGAAAAGCTGGATCAATTAATTATTTCTATAAAAATGATAGTATGCTTGATAAAATTATTGAAAAAAGTGTAGATGATGATAGACTAGAAGCACTTTTTTCATACAATGAAAATCAAAATGTTTCAACCATTGTATGTACCTTCATTAGCGATGACATTGGTAAATTCATTTTATTTAATCCATTATCAAAAAAAGGCGTTTTGAAATACGAATATTTGTATGATACAAAAAATAATGTTTCCAAAATGATAGTTACAGAAAACAATTCTATTCGAAACGTATATGAAATAAAGATTGAATATTATTAATACATTACTCTATAAATTATATTTCTTATCTCTGTTTTATTTTTATTAAATTTAAAGAAAAAATGGCTCGTACACCATCAAACATGCTTCCACTTGGAACCATAGCTCCCGATTTTTTCCTGTCCGATACCAACAGTAACGAATGGAAATCGTTTAATGATGTAAAAGGAACTCACGGAACTGTTGTCATGTTTATTTGCAACCATTGCCCTTTTGTGCTGCATGTTATAGAAGAAGTAGTACGTGTTGCCAATGATTACCGCGTTCAAGGAATTGGTTTTGTGGCGATTTCAAGTAACGATGTACTAAACTATCCGGAAGATGCACCCGATAAAATGACCGATTTTGCTTTTAACAACAAATTCAGCTTTCCTTATTTGTATGATGAAACGCAAGAAACAGCAAAAAAATACGATGCTGCTTGTACGCCCGATTTTTATTTATTCAATGCTCAAAATAAATTGGTTTACCGTGGTCAATTAGACGATTCACGCCCAAATAACGGTATTCCTACCAACGGAAACGACCTACGTGGAGCAATTGACGCTTTATTGTACAACCGCAGTGTTAATCCTTTACAAAAACCGAGTATAGGGTGTAATATAAAATGGAAAAAAACGTTATAAAATCAAAATGTTTATTACCTTTGCGAACACTATTTTTTACAAACTGATAATAAAGAAAGTTTTTTTTTAAATAATAAACAAATAACCTATTCTATTAGGGTTAAAAATAATATTTTCATTAAAAATCGGCGTAAAAAATAGCAAAGCAAACTATTTAACAAACAACAACATTTTTGTATTTAAAAACCTATGTTACACCAAAAATTTTTAAATCGTTTTGTAATTAGACAAGTTATTTGGGCTTTTGTAATTACCTATTTAATTGTAGCATTATATTTAGTTTTTTTAAGAGGCTGGAGCTTTTTAACGCTTTTAGTTCCTGTAATTTTGTTTTATTTGGCATTTAAAGATGCTTTTCAAACAAAACACACAATTCGCAAAAACTATCCAATCATCGGACGTTTACGCTATATCTTAGAAGAAATTCGTCCAGAATTACGCCAATATTTCTGGGAAGGTGAGCTAGACGGTAAACCATTTAACCGTCGCGAACGTTCTATTGTTTACCAGCGTGCTAAAAACGAAAAACAAACCGTTTCTTTTGGTATGCAAGACGATCCTAACCGTATTGGTTACGAATGGGCTTCGCACTCTGTTTACCCTAAAATCATTTCCGATTTCAACTTTCGCACATTAATTGGTAACGATCAATGTTCGCAACCATACAGTGCAAGTATTTACAATATTAGCGCAATGAGTTATGGTGCTTTAAGTAAAAAAGCCATTATTTCATTAAACAAAGGTGCCAAATTAGGCGGCTTTGCCCACAACACGGGTGAAGGTGGTATTTCTCCTTATCATAGATCGGGTGGCGATTTAATTTGGCAAATCGGTACCGGTTATTTTGGTTGTAGAGACGAAAATGGTTTTTTCAGCGATGCTTTGTTTGCAGAAAGATCTCAGTATCCAGATGTAAAAATGGTAGAATTAAAGCTTTCACAAGGTGCGAAACCTGGTCACGGAGGATTACTTCCGGCAGAAAAAAACACTTTAGAAGTATCAAAAATACGTAACGTAAAGCCGTTTACAACTGTTCATTCACCATCATCGCACTCTGCTTTCAGTAATGCTGGCGAATTGGCTCAATTCATTGGTAAATTGCGCAATTTAAGCGGCGGTAAACCAGTTGGTTTCAAAATTTGTATTGGTAGAAAAGACGAATTCATCGATATTATTAAGGCTTTTAGCGAATCTGGAATTTATCCTGATTTTATTACTATTGATGGTGCCGAAGGTGGTACAGGAGCTGCTCCGTTAGAATTTATCGATTATATGGGTATGGCACTTTCTGATGCTTTGGTATTCGCTAATAAAGTTCTAAAAGAACACGGTATTCGCCAACATGTAAAACTTATTGCCGCTGGTAAAGTAATTTCTGCTTTTGATTTGGCTAAAAATATGGCTTTAGGTGCCGATGCTTGTTACAGTGCACGTGGAATGATGTTTGCTTTAGGCTGTATTCAGGCTTTACAATGTGACAGCGGACACTGCCCTGTGGGTATTGCAACACAAGATCCATTATTATACGAAGGAATGGATATTACTGACAAATCGGTACGTGTAGCTACATTCCATAAAAATACAATGAAAGCTTTTGGTGAATTTATTGGAGCTTGCGGATTTAGTAAACCAAACGAAGTTAGTCCGGAAGTTTTTCATAAGCGCATAGAGCACGGCAAAAATATGTCGTTTGCAGAAATGTACTTCAAGGAAGTCCCTAAATATTAAACAAAAAAGGAAGATGTAACATCTTCCTTTTTTTTGTGCCTAAGTTTTTTGTTTTTTCAACAACCAAAAAATCACCTAAGCCTCGCATTATTGACTATTTACGGTGTTTATTTTATTATTGAATACACTTGCTAACACACTGTATTTTAAATCAGTGTAAACTTAAATTTCACAGATATTGAATGCAAGGCATTCAATATCTGTGAATCTGTGGGTATTTAATAATGCACTACGGATAATAAGTAATATGATTTTGTGTAAAATCTATGTTCATATTTAAAGTTAAATAGTTTAAAGAAATGGTAATACTTTCACTTTTAGGTAACATATTATATCCTTCATTAAAAACAGTAACGCTCATATCTTTCTATATAAATGGTTTTGCTATTCAGATATAAAATTTTACTGAACGATACAAAAAAACCGTTCCAATTAAATTGAAACGGTTTTTAATTCACTAAAATAGCTATGATTATTTTAAATCGAAGCGATCTAAGTTCATCACCTTCACCCATGCATTCACGAAATCTTTAACAAATTTTTCTTTTGCATCGGCACTTGCATACACTTCAGAAAGCGCTCTTAATTCTGAATGCGATCCAAAAATTAAATCGGCACGTGTTGCGGTATATTTTTGTTTACCTGTTGAACGGTCTTTATCAATGAACAACTCGTTTGTTGCATCAGCTGCGCTCCATTCGGTATCCATATTTAACAAGTTCACAAAATAATCGTTGGTTAACGCCTCTTTTTTATCAGATAACAATCCGTTTTTAGATCCATCGAAATTTGCATTTAAGGCACGTAATCCACCTACTAAAACAGTCATTTCCGGAGCAGTTAATGTTAATAATTCTGCTTTATCAACCAACAATTGTTCGGTACTCATAAACGCACGCCCTTTGTTTACATAGTTACGGAAACCATCGGCAACCGGCTCTAAATAAGCGAACGATTTCACGTCAGTTTGTTCTTGCGTAGCGTCAACACGACCTGAATTAAAAGGTACTTCTAATTTAACACCTGCATTGTTTGCGGCTTTCTCTACAGCAGTTGATCCACCTAAAACAATTAAATCTGCCAATGAAACCTGTTTCCCATTTGTAGCTTTTGCATTGAATTTGTTTTGGATATCCGTTAACTTATTTAATACTTTATCTAACTGTGCTGGATTATTAACTTCCCAGTTACGTTGTGGTAATAAGGCAATTCTTGCTCCATTTGCCCCACCTCTACGATCGGAATGACGATAAGTTGAAGCAGATGCCCAAGCTGTTGAAACCAATTCACTGATGGTTAAGCCCGATTTAGCAATTTCATTTTTTAATTCTGTTATATCTTTTGCATCGATCATTTTACCTTTCGCTGTAGGTAATGGATCTTGCCAACCAAAATCTTGTGAAGGGGCGTCTGCTCCTAAATAAGTCGTTTTTGGTCCCATATCACGGTGCGTTAATTTAAACCACGCTTGTGCAAAAGCAATTTCAAAACGCTCTGGATGTTCCATGAAATAACGAGAAATACGCTCGTACTCTGGATCAAATCGTAAAGATAAATCGGTAGTAAGCATGGTAGGTTTGTGTTTCTTACCTTGTTCAAACGCATCTGGAACCATTACTTTAGGATCTTTAGCTACCCATTGGTATGCACCTGCAGGTGATTTTGTAAGTTCCCATTCGTTGTTGAACAAGTTTTTAAAGAAACCATGACTCCATTGTGTTGGTGTTGAAACCCAAGTAACTTCTAAACCAGAACCAATTTGATCGGCACCTTTACCCGATTTGTATGAGCTTTTCCAGCCTAATCCCATTTGTTCGATTTCTGCTTCTTCAGGAGTTGCCCCTACCAAACTTGCATCGCCCGCGCCGTGTGTTTTACCAAAAGAGTGTCCACCTGCAATTAATGCTACCGTTTCGGCATCGTTCATACCCATACGCGCAAAGGTTTCACGAATATCTTTAGCTGCTAGAAGTGGATCAGGTTTACCATCTGGTCCTTCAGGGTTTACATAAATCAAACCTAATTCGGCTGCTGCCAATGGTTGTTCTAATTCGCGGTTTTCGTTGTAACGGCTACCTTCGCTACCGCTTTTTGCCAACCATTGTTTTTCTGATCCCCAATAAGCTTGTTGCGGTTCCCAAACATCGGTTCTACCTCCGGCAAAACCAATTGTTTTAAAGCCCATGTTTTCTAAAGCCACATTTCCGGTTAAAATCATAAGGTCGGCCCATGAGATTTTGTTTCCGTATTTTTGTTTGATTGGCCACAATAAACGACGTGCTTTATCTAAGCCTACGTTGTCTGGCCATGAGTTTTGAGGTGCAAAACGTTGTAAGCCCATACGAGTTCCTCCACGACCATCACCTACGCGATAGGTACCTGAACTGTGCCAAGCCATACGAACGAAAAGAGGTCCGTAATTTCCAAAATCGGCAGGCCACCAATCTTGCGATTGCGTAAGTACTTCGTTAATGTCTTTTTTAATTGCTTCCAAATCTAAGCTGTTAAAAGCTTTCGCATAATCAAAGTCAACAGACATAGGAGTGGCTAATGAAGAATTTTGACGCAATACACCTAAATCTAAGCGGTTTGGCCACCAATCGTTATTGGTTTGAGAGCTGCGTTTTTGATATAATTTTTTTGTAACTTCACTCGGTCCGTTTACCATAGTGCCGTTAAGATAAGGACATTGAGTTAAATCGCTACTGTTTGTAGTATTTGGACCTTGTGCATTTGCAGACAAAGCAACCAACATACCAATAGAAAGAACTAATTTTTTCATCTGTTAAAATCTGTTGTTTATTTGATGGCAAAATTAGATGTTGAACCTAGTGTTATTCCCTATTTGCAATAGATCGTTTTTATGTTACGATAGGTAATTAAAATAACTATTTGTTTGTAAAAAGGTTCTTATTGGTTCTAAATTGATTAACTGTTTGGTTAGATCATATAAGTATGTAAACAATAAAAAAAAGAGTTAAAACATATAGTTAGCTCTTTCTTCTAATTCTGATTTTTTAGTATTTTTCCAAAACCACTTCAATAGGTTTGTTCATACGGCGGCCAAACTGCATGGCTTTTTGTCGTTCTTCAGAATCACACAAAATATACATATTATATGGAGCCAACTGCATCATAAATGTTTTAAAATGTCCGCCGTTTGCTTCACCGTCTGTATCTTCGATTTTTAAGTAATACGCTTCGGCATTAAAGGTATTGGCAACGGTTACCAAATAATGATCATCAGCAAAATAATAAAACCATTTTCCTTCATCGAATCCTTCAATTTTTTTATTGTTCACATCAATTTTATAGTTTCGAACAAAATTTAGTGGCTGATTGTTGTTTTTCCAGCTTAACTTAAAATCTTTGTTGATGACTTCGTTACCGTTTTCATCGCAAATCGTCATTTTTAAACCATTTATAGTTTGCGTTTTGCCGTCTTCGTGAGGTTTAACAACTATATAACTTGTAAAATCGTATCCACAGTGAATGGCATCGCCAATTTGTGCGGTTGCAGTTGTTATGATTAGTAACGAAATTAAGGTGTACAATTTCTTCATAGCACAAAAATAAAAATACCTCTTAAAATAAGAGGCATTTTCAATATTATTTAACGTCTACAAGTTCTACATCAAAAATCAATGTGGCATTTGGTGGAATTACACCGCCAGCTCCGCGTGAACCGTAACCCAAGTGCGATGGAATTACAAAACGTGCTTTATCTCCAACGTTCAACAACATAATTCCTTCGTCCCAACCTTCGATTACTTGACCAATTCCTACGGTAAATTCTAATGGCTGCTTGCGTTTGTACGATTCATCGAACACTTGTCCGTTTGGCAATTGTCCTTTATAATGAACTGCTACTTTACTGCCTTTAGTTGCTTGTTTACCCGATCCTTTTTGAATGTATTGGTAACGTAAACCGCTTTCTGTTTTTTGAAAACCTGCTGCAATTTTATCTAATTCGGCTTCAACTTTTGCTTTTTCGTCTGCCAATCTCTTCGTGCGAGATCCTTCAAAAGTTCTAAACGCTTCAACTGCATTCCATTTTTCAGCTTCATCGCCCACACGGATAACCTCCACTTTATCCATTTTATCGCCTGGCTCTACTGCATCAACAACATTTTGTCCTTCAACTACATGACCAAAAACGGTATGGTTGTTATCTAACCAAGGCGTTGCAATGTGCGTGATAAAAAATTGAGATCCATTAGTACCAGGACCCGCATTTGCCATAGAAAGAATTCCAGGAACATCATGTTTTAATTCTGGATGAAACTCATCATCAAATTTGTATCCCGGACCACCAGAACCTGTTCCTGTTGGATCGCCACCCTGAATCATAAAATCAGCAATAACTCTGTGAAAAGTCAAACCATCGTAATAAGGTTTTCCTTGGGTACGAGCCGTATTTTCTAAATTTCCTTCTGCCAAGGCAACAAAGTTCCCTACTGTTCCTGGCGTTTTATCGTGTGTTAGTTTTACTAAAATTTCACCTTTTGGTGTTGTGAATTTTGCGTATATACCGTTTTCCATAATAAATTTAATAAGCTACAAATATAAGGTTATTTCTTTTTATGAATCTTAAAATTACGATAAAGCTGTTTTGCTAAAAAGAAAGTGTAATTTTGCAACAAATATTTTTTTATGCGTATTGATATTATAACTGTTTTACCCGAATTGATTACAAGTCCGTTTGAAGCATCGATTTTAAAAAGAGCCATTGCCAAAGGTTTGGTAGAAATTCATTTTCATAATTTAAGAGATTACAGTACCAATAAACATAAAAATGTTGACGATTACCAATTTGGCGGCGGTGCAGGAATGGTTATAAGTATTGAACCGATTGACAAATGTATTACCAAACTGAAAGCCGAACGCACGTACGATGAGATTATTTATATGACACCCGATGGCGAAACGCTGAATCAACAAATTGCTAACAGCATGTCTATGGTTGAAAATATTATCATTCTTTGTGGGCATTACAAAGGTGTTGACCAACGTGTGCGCGATCATTTTATTACCAGAGAGATTTCTATTGGTGATTATGTACTTTCGGGAGGTGAATTAGGCGCGGCTGTTTTGTGCGATGCCATTATTAGATTGATTCCCGGAGTACTTTCTAACGAAACTTCTGCATTAACCGACAGTTTCCAAGATAATTTGTTAGCTCCACCAATTTATACACGACCGGCTGAATACAACGGTTGGAAAGTGCCTGATATTTTATTGAGTGGAAATTTCCCTGAAATTGAAAAGTGGCGTGAAGAAAAAGCATACGAACACACTAAAAATCGCAGACCCGATTTGTTAGAAAACGAGTAACTTATTGTTAAAATCTAAATACTCTGTAACATTTTCAATAAACTGCTACTTACTTTACAAAGAAATTAATTATGAAGAAATTAGTAAAAAGTATTACAGTATGCGCCTTAACATTGGTATCGTTTGCCACTTTTGCTCAAGACAATAAAAGTTTATTATGGGAAGTTTCAGGCAATGGATTAGAAAAACCATCGTACATTTTTGGAACCATTCACATGATTTGTCAAGAAGATTACATCATGACCGAAACCATTCAAAACACGTTGAAAAATGTTGATGCATTTTATGCCGAAATCGATTTTTCTAATCCAGAAAACATGGCTGTTATGCAACAATCTATGATGAGTGAAACACCTTTATCACAAAGATTAAACAATGAACAATATCAAAAATTACAACAACTGTTAAAAGAAGTGGTTGATTTGGATATCACTCAATTTGAACACCTTACCGATGCCGCCATTGTAAGTATGGTTACGTTTAAATCGTTTCCTTGTACCGATTTTAAAATGTACGAATTAGAGTTGTTACAAACTGCAGCCGCTGCTGAAAAGAAAATGGGCGGTTTAGAAACTGCTGCAGAACAAATGGAGATTTTAGGAAAATCGTTAGGGATTGATGCTGTTTTTGAAATGCTGAATGATCTAAAAAAAGACGGCTTTAAATCAACTAAAGAAATGGTTGCTTTATATACCAATCAAGACGTGCAAGGTTTGTATGATTATATGAAAAAAAGCAGTTATATGACCGATGATGTTTATAACGAAATGCTTACTAAACGAAATCATAATTGGATAAACGAGATGCCTGAGCTTATGAAAAATCAATCGGTATTTTTTGCAGTAGGTGCAGCTCATTTAAGTGGAAATGACGGCGTATTGAAACTTTTAAAAGAAAACGGATATACCGTTAGCCCAGTGAAAATTCAATAAACAACTTATTTACAAGAATATAGAACAGCAACCCCTTTCATATTTTTAAAGGAATTGTTTGTTTTATTTACAAATTATTACTTATATTTGCCCCACTTTTGGATCAACCTCTGGCGAGAACCGTGCACGTTGGTTTGAATTAACTTAAAAAATTTACAAAATGTCTTTAGATTTAGTAAAATTCGTACAAGACGAATTCGTTACAAAAAAAGATTTCCCAGATTTTAAAGCGGGTGATACTATTACAGTTTACTACGAAATTAAAGAGGGTGAAAAAACAAGAACTCAGTTCTTTAAAGGTGTAGTTATTCAAAGAAGAGGATCTGGCGCTACTGAAACTTTTACAATTCGTAAAATGTCTGGTAACGTTGGTGTTGAGCGTATTTTCCCAGTGAACATGCCAGCTTTACAAAAAGTTGAATTGAACCAAAGAGGTAAAGTTCGTAGAGCACGTATTTTCTACTTCAGAGAACTTACTGGTAAAAAAGCTAAAATTAAAGAATTACGTAGAAAGTAATCTTTTAATTAAGATCATAAAAAACACCAATCGCTTTGATTGGTGTTTTTTGTTTTTGTATTAATTTTGATGTTATTTATTAGCCATGTTTAGACATAAAGGGAAAGGCAGAACCTATTCTCACAATCTTAAATTAGCATCAATTTTATCATTTGTTGCGGGATGCGTAAACATAACAGGGGTTTTAGCAACTAACACTTTAACTACAAATGTTACAGGTCATTTTGCGTTTTTTTCAGAAGAATTATTCTTAAAAAAGAACACAATAGCCTTAGTATCCTTAGCTTATATAATTTCTTTTCTTGCAGGTGCTTTTATTTCGGGACTTTTAATAGAGCTTACTTCAAAAGAAAAATATTACTTATCTTATATAGTTCCCATCTCTATTGAAATTACCATCTTGTCTGCTTGTGGATTTCTTTATTCATTTTTTCCTTCAGAAATTTTTAAATATCCCGTACAATTATCTTGTTTGTTGTTATTTGCCATGGGGTTACAAAATGCCTTAGTTACTAAAATTTCTAATTCGGTAGTTCGAACAACACATTTAACTGGTCTTTTTACAGATCTCGGGATCGAACTTTCACAAATTATAACCAAAAAACCCATTACAGAAAAAAATATAATAAAAAGAAATATACAATTAAAACTAATTATTATTTTTTGTTTCTTCTTTGGCGGAATACTTGGCAGTTCTCTGTACCCTTATTTTAAATTGGCTACTTTATTGTTGCCTACCACTTTTTTATTGTTTGCGCTCTGGTATGACCGATTGTTATTTCGTTTTTATTATTTTAAAAGAAAACACAGACATTAAACTTAAATACACAATACATTTTCAACTACTTCTTAATCAGTTCCAAATAATTTTTAAGAATAACACCGTATTTACTTTGAGCAATTTCTGGGGTAAAACTTCCATAAATTGTATCTAATTTGTTATTGCTTACAGGCACCACATCGGTTAAAGTAATATAAGGCGCTACTTCATGAGTATTATTTTTTAAAACAAAATTTACAGCATGTAAATATTGCATACGGTTGTTTCTGTTTAAAACCTGCTCTAAACTATCTGCTTTTTGTAGCAAATCATTTTTTTGCGCAAGAATAATAGCCTTAATCAAATCGGTTGATTTATGACTCAGCGTTTTTCTCGACTCTAAATATTTCGAATATAGTTCATGGTTCTTAGATCCTTCAATAACCGCGTCAGCAGAAAAATGATCCAATGAACTGTTGATCTTTAAATTTCCCGGTTCGGCAAAAAACAAAATCAAATTGTCCATAGATTGCGATGTTCCTCGGTTCAATCCCAAAAACAGTACTTCAGGTTCATTAAGATCAAAACCTGTTTCAAATGTCGATTCTCCTTTTAAAACAATACTATCTAAAGTAATCAGTGTACTGTCTTTTAACTGCTGAATATATAAAGTTCCTTGTTTTAACCCTTTAATTTCGCCCGTTATTTGAGTATTTCCCAATTTTTTATCGCTGTTGCACGAAACCATCGCAGCAACACCCATAAATAGTAAAAATAACTTTTTCATACTACTTAAATAAATCCATTCCCGGAATATTGGGCATACCGTCTTTTGCAGCCGCAGCCAATTCGGCTTCGTTAATTGCGCCGGCTTTATCTAATGCTTTATTCAACGTTAAAATCAAATAATCTTCTAATTGTTCTTTATCGCTTAATAACTCATCGTTAATATCAATCGTTCTAATTTGTCGGTTTGCGGTAACAGTAACCTTTAATAATCCGTCGGCAGATTGTTCATCAATCAATACATTATTTAAACGTTGCTTTGTTTCTTCAACCTTTTTTTGGGCATCTTGTAATTTTCCCATCATGCCCATTAAATCTCCAAACATATTCTTATATTTATTTTTTACAAAAATATCAAATTCAATTAACATGACTAATTTTAATTTATGAAACACTCAAATACTTTTATGCTTGCTTTTTGTAGTATTTTTGCAACTGCATGTTCAACAACAAAAAACAAAATGAATAACACTATAAAAGAACCCATTGCCCAAATTATCCCTACTAATTTAGAGAAACATGGCGATGTTCGCACCGATAATTACTACTGGCTAAACCAACGTGAAAACCCCGAAGTAATTAATTATATTGAAGAAGAAAACAATTATTACAATACGTTAACGGCGCATACCAAAGATTTTCAGAAAGATTTATTCGAGGAAATGAAAAGCCGAATTAAGGAAGACGACACTTCGGTTCCTTATTTTTACAACGGATATTGGTATTTAACTCGATTTGAAAAAGGAAAAGATTACCCAATTTATACCCGAAAAAAAAACCTTTTAGATGCAGCCGAAGAAATTTTGTTCGATTGTAACCAAATGGCTCAAGGGCATACCTATTTTCAGTTGGGTGGTTTAAACATCAGCGACGACAATAAATTTGCTGCTTTTGGAGTGGATACTGTTTCGCGCCGTGAATACACCATTCAAATTAAAAATTTGGAAACAGGCGAAATTTTGCCTACAAAAATTGAAAAAACTACCGGAAGTAGCACTTGGGCAGCCGATAACAAATCGCTGTTCTATTCTCGAAAAGACGAGCAAACGCTGCGTGCCGACCGTATTTTTAAACATACTTTAGGAAACGACGTTGCGAAAGACGAATTGATTTTCACTGAAAAAGACGAAACGTTCAATACTTATATCTATCGTTCAAAATCGAAGAAATATTTGATTATAGGTTCTGAAAGTACGTTGACATCAGAATATCAAATTTTACAAGCATCGAACCCAAACGGAAAATTCAGTATTTTTCAGAAACGTACCCGCGGATTGGAATATTCGGTTTCGCACTACAACGACAATTTTTACATTGTTACCAATAAAGATAAAGCTACCAATTTTAAGTTGATGATTACACCCGAAACGGCTACAACTAAAGAAAATTGGAAAGATCTAATTCCGCATCGTGAAGATGTTTTGTTAGAAGGAATTGATATTTTCAAGGATTATTTAGTGGTTTCTGAACGATTCAACGGCTTATCGCACATTAAAATTCAGCCTTGGCAAAATCCTGAACAAGCCTATTATTTACCTTTTGAAAGCGAAACGTTTACAGCTTATACCACTACCAATGTAGATTTCGACACCGAAATTCTTCGTTATGGATACCAATCTATGGCAACACCTTCTTCGGTGATTGATTTTAATATGCGTACCAAAGAAAAAACGGTTAAAAAAGAGCAGGAAGTTTTAGGTGGAAAATTCAACAAAGAAAATTACACCGAAGAACGAGTTTGGGCAACTGCTGCCGATGGAACTAAAATTCCAATTTCGTTGGTTTACAAAAAGGATTTGAAGAAAGACGGAACAAATCCGTTACTTCAATACGCTTACGGATCGTACGGTTCAACGATGGAGCCTTATTTTTCTACGGTTCGCTTAAGTTTGTTAGACCGTGGATTTATTTACGCCATTGCACATATTCGCGGTGGCGAAGATTTGGGCAGAGAATGGTACGAAAACGGAAAACTGCTTAAAAAGAAAAATACGTTTACCGATTTTGTTGATTGTTCTAAATTTTTGATCGAGCAAAAATATACATCTCCTCAACATTTGTATGCCGAAGGCGGATCCGCAGGTGGTTTGTTAATGGGCGTGGTTATAAATGAAGCTCCGCAGCTTTACAACGGTGTTATTGCACAGGTTCCGTTTGTTGATGTGGTTACCACCATGTTAGATGATTCTATTCCGTTGACAACTGGGGAGTACGACGAATGGGGAAATCCGAACGAAAAAGAATATTATGAGTACATGAAATCGTATTCGCCTTACGATAACGTGAAAGCGCAAGATTATCCAAACCTATATATTTCAACTGGATTCCACGATTCGCAAGTACAATATTGGGAACCAGCAAAATGGATCGCCAAGTTGCGTGCATTGCGAACCAACAAAAACCAATTGTTTTTAGACACCAATATGGATGCCGGTCACGGTGGTGCCTCTGGTCGTTTTGAAGCTTTGAAAGAAGTGGCTAAAGAATTTACCTTTTTGTTAGATTTGGAAGGAATTAAGAAGTAAAATTTTTAATATTTTATAAAAATCCTGTTACATTAAATTGCAACAGGGTTTTTACTTTTAAAAGAATTTATTTCTTAATAATCTATTTAACTACTAAACCTTCGTTTGTTTGTAGATGTAACATATACGTACCGCTTGCTAAATGCTCTACATTTAACTGTATCTGTGTATGGTTATTAAAGCTTTGCGTATTTAATTGTTTTCCTGCAACATCATATACAGTAACCTTTTCAACATACAAATCCTCAGTATTACTAATGTTTACAATATCTGTTGCTGGGTTAGGAAATACATTTAATTTATCAGCTAAAAAATTCTCTGTACCTAACACATAAGCCGGTACATTTTTTAATGCGGTTATTTTTATATTATCGTATTTATTGTAATAATCTCTATTAGTTTCAGATGCAGTAACTTGGAAAGCTAATACCGTTGGTTTAAAATCTTCGATTAAATTAGCAGACGTACTGTTTTTTAAAAAATCTGCAACTACTATAGTATTGTAGTAAGGGGTTTCAAAATATGCTTTTTTATTGTTATAATCTAGATAAACAATTAACTTCATCCATGTATCAAAAGGAATTATAACATTAGAAGTAGCATTATTATCTAACTTAACATTCGATAAATCTTTACCTCTAACGAAAAGTTGATTAAAATGTGTATGAAATACATAGTGTATTAACATATCATTATTACCTAAAATATCACCGTTAGCACCATCTCCTATTATTATATTGCTGTCCGTAACCATTAAATGCTTGTTGACTACTACCTGTATAATAATCAAGCTCAAATTTTATCACATTATTACCTTGGTTCCGTTGATTAATTAAAGATTCTATCCCTGTTTTTTTTGCCACCAATGAAAGATTATTTGTTGATGCAGTCTTTCTGCCCGATAAAGTTAACACATTACCCATATTTGCTTCGCTTGTAATTTTGAACGAATCATTACTGTGCTGTCCTGGCCCTAAAGATTGTGTTAACCAACCTCCTTTTCCAGGGGTAGTACCCGTATAATCAGTACCTACATTACCTATTTTATAATAATTAAAAATTTCGTTATATAAAATTTGCGAATTTGCATTGCAAACACAAAGTAAAGTCATTATATTAAATATATTTTTTTTCATATTAAATTTAAATTTATAATAAATATATTAAAATTTTAATAATACTGTTTAATATTTTATTACATTTATAGAAATTGCGAGTCCCTAGTTACATTTAAATTAAGTTATTTACCAATAAAAAACATAGCATCTGTAACTTTTTGTCAATCATTAAAAAAATAGTACTTTTGCACCGTGAACTGGCGATCAAAAAAAATCGCTAAAAACAACAAAAATGAAAGGAGAGATTCAGGCACATGAGCATATTTTAGATTTTGTAGGCAATACACCGCTTATTAAGTTAAAAAAAATAGCTCAAGGTTTAAAAGGTAACTTTTTTGCTAAAGTAGAAGCTTTTAATCCGGGGCACTCATCAAAAGACCGTATTGCTTTACATATTGTTGAAGAAGCAGAACGTAAAGGCATTTTAAAACCAGGCAGTATTATTGTTGAAACAACTTCGGGTAACACGGGTTTCAGCATTGCAATGGTCAGTATTATTAAAGGCTACGAATGTATTTTGGCTGTATCGTCTAAATCATCAAAAGATAAAATAGATATGCTGAAGGCAATGGGTGCAAAAGTGTACGTTTGTCCAGCAAATGTAGCTGCAGACGATCCCCGTTCTTATTACAGCGTTGCAAAGCGTATTCATCAGGAAACTGCTGGTTCGGTTTACATCAATCAGTATTTTAACGAGTTGAATATCGACGCGCATTACAAAACTACTGGTCCTGAAATTTGGAAACAAACCAACGGTAAAATAACGCATTTGGTAGCTTGTTCTGGTACAGGCGGAACTATTTCGGGAACTGCGAAGTTTTTAAAGGAACAAAATCCGAACATCCGTATTTTAGGTGTTGATGCTTTTGGATCGGTTTTAAAGAAATTTCACGAAACACACGAATTTGATCCGAACGAGATTTATCCGTACCGAATTGAAGGAATGGGAAAAAATCTGATTCCTACAGCAACCGATTTTTCTGTAATAGATCAGTTCATGAAAGTTACCGATGAAGATGCAGCACACACCGCACGTGAAATATCTAAAACCGAAGGTATTTTTGTTGGATATACTTCAGGAGCGGCTTTCCAAGCTGTTCGTCAATACAATGCAGAAGGCGAATTTAACGCAGACAGTAATGTGGTGGTTATTTTTCCTGATCACGGGTCGCGTTATATGAGCAAAATTTACAGCGATGACTGGATGCGTGAACAAGGTTTTTTCGACAATATAAAAGTAGAACAAAACGATATTGAATATATCAAATAGTTTTTTCTAGAAAATAGATATTAGAAAATAGATTAAAGAGGAAAGCGAATGTTTTCCTCTTTTTTATTGCTTCAACTTAAAACTTCTAACCAAAAAATTTATATATTTTGTAACATTTAAACAAATAGTTGTACTTACATTTAAAATTCATTTAGAAAATCACACTGTAAAAAATATAAAAAAGGTTATGAGTTTAAAAATTTCAGGGTTAACAAAAACCTACAAAAACGGCGTTAAAGCGTTAGATAATGTAAATTTAGAAATAGGCAAAGGTATGTTTGGCTTATTGGGTCCAAACGGCGCAGGAAAATCTTCGTTAATGCGAACCATTGCTACGTTGCAAACTCCGTCATCGGGCTCTGTAATCTTTAACGATATTAATGCATTAGAAGATAAAAATGCTTTGCGTAGAGTTTTAGGTTATTTGCCACAAGAATTCGGAGTATATCCAAACATGTCGGCAGAAACCTTGCTAGATTATTTTGCTCAATTAAAAGGCATCACAAAGAAAGACGAGCGTAAAAAAATAATTAAAGAAGTATTGGAACTGACCAATTTGTATGATGTACGCCATAAAAGCGTAAGCGGTTATTCTGGCGGTATGAAACAGCGTTTTGGCATTGCACAGTTGCTTTTAAACAACCCGCAATTAATTATTGTTGATGAACCTACTGCCGGACTGGATCCTGCCGAGCGTCACCGTTTTTTAAATGTTTTACGCGAAATTGGCACCAACCATACCGTAATTTTCTCGACCCATATTGTTGACGATGTGCGTGAATTATGCAACGAAATTGCTATTTTAAACGGCGGTAAAATTTTGTTTGAAGGAACACCTACAAGTGGTGAAGAAATGTTAAAAGGTAAAATATGGTTGCGCATTATTAATCGTGCCGAGTTTGACGAATACAACAAAAACTACAATATCCTTTCATCGAACTTTAACCCGGATAACACCTTAAACATTCGTGTTTACAGTGATACGCAGCCAAACGAAACATTTATTCAGGCAGATCCAATTTTAGAAGATGTGTATTTTGTTTCATTAAAAAAAGATAACTAATGCTGGGAACTATTTTTAAATTTGAAACAAAACGCTGGTTTACAAACTGGCAGTTTTATCTTTATTTTATCCTCTTTTTCGCACTTTCATTCGGTTTAATGGCAGGCGCAACAGGTTATTTTGATGCGTTAACTGTAACAACGTCATCTAATACTGTAATGAATTCCCCTATTGCGATAAGCAGTTTAATGGGCGGGATTGTTAACCTATTAAATTTTATTATTCCGGTAGTTATTGGAACAACAGTTTATCGCGATTTTAAATACAATACGCACACCTTGTTGTTTGCCTATCCTTTTAATAAATTTCAATACCTAATTGGTAAGTTTTTAAGCGGTTTTTTAATAACCATTATTATAACTTTTTCTATTGGATTAGGATTTTTACTGGTAACGTTACTACCATTTGCTAATCCAGATTTGTTGGGACCAATCAACTTGTCAGCCTATTTTCAAAGTTATTTGATATTTGTTCTGCCTAATATCTTTTTTATTGGTGCCTTAATATTTATGCTTGTTACCTTAACACGCAACCAGTACATTGGTTTTATTTTTGTTATTGTACTTTTGTTTATTCCAGCAATAATTGGCAGTTTAACAACTAATGTTGACGATAAATTTGTAGCATCGTTATTAGAACCTTTTGGAAACCAAGCGTTAAGTTATGTAACAAAATATTGGACTATTGATGAACAAAATACCTTATTAATTCCGTTAGATGATGTAATTATTTACAATCGTTTAATTTGGATTGGTGTTGGTATTTTAGCATTGGTAGCCACTTATTTCTCTTTTTCATTTTCACAATCGCCAATAACAATAGTTAGAAAAAGAAAAGCAGAACGTATAACCAAAAACAATTTTGGAAGCATCATAAAAATCAATTTACCAAAAGTATCTTACAATTATTCGTTTATATCGAACTTAATAACTGCTTTTAGATTATCGAAATTCGAATTTAAAAGCATTGTAAAAAACTGGATATTTATTTCATTAATGATTATTTTATTGATCTTCATTCTTGTATCTAGCTACAGTTTGGGCGAAATGTTTGGTACTAAAACATATCCGGTAACCTGGAAAGTGATTGATTTAGTTAAAGGCAATTTAGATTTCTTTTTATCGATCTTGGTATTTTTATTCTCGGGTGTGTTGTTAAACAATGCTACATCGTCTCGAATGAATTTGTTGATTGATGCTACTCCGGTACCAAATTGGAGTTTACTACTATCGAAATTTATTGCTTTGGTAGAAATGGTTTGTGTTGTTTTCTTGGTAGGAATTTTATCAGGAGTTTTAATTCAGGCTTATTTAGGCTACTACAATTTTGAATTAGGTCAGTATTTTTCTGAATTCTTCGGTTTACAACTAATAGATTATGTAATACTGGTCCTTTTATCATTATTCATTCAGGCATTTTTCCGCAATTATTTCATAGGTTTTTTCATCATCTTTATAGTAGTACAAATGCTTCCTTTTGCAATAGGCAAGTTAGGAATAGAACAAGCTGTTTTCCATTTAAATTCAGATCCGGGTTACAGT
>JBEBXO010000051.1:0-19114 GCA_040391585.1 Paenimyroides ummariense
GCAAACAGTATAGAACTTACGGTTTCGCCCGCTTCGGTTTTTGGTTTTATGCTTCGGTTTTGTATATAGGTAACGTTTTCAAAATAGTTTACATAATAAATGTAAAAACCTAAAGTTACTACGCCTAAAATGGTGTCAACAGTCGAGTTTTTACCAAAACTACGTAAGGTTTCAACCCATACAACCGGAAACATGATTAAGTTTACAATAGGAATAAACAGTAAAATAACCCACCATTTTGGTCGGTTAATAATCTGCATTAAAACAATTGCGTTGTAAACAGGAACCGCTGCTTCCCAAGCTTTTCTGCCTGCTTTTACATATAATTTCCATGTGCCCAGAAAATGAATTACCTGAACTGCAAGGAAAAATAAAAACCATTGTATAAAATCCATAAATTTATTTTTTAACGAATATACTTTTTTTTGTAAAATTACTTTTGCTTTGCAACAAAAATAACGAATGTTTTTTTACCACATAGCTTTTTATTCCTATTAGCTTTATTAATAAGGATACATAGATTTGTCTTTGACAAAATAAAACATAGTATTGATTAAGTTATTTTTTGTTTAGAAATTTCAATAATCTATGTGTCTATGTGGTTTATATTTTTTGTCTTAACCTAAATTCAAAACATCTTTCATTGTAAAGATGCCTTTTTTACCTAAAATCCATTCGGCTGCAATTACAGCACCCAAAGCAAAACCCTGACGTGAAAATGCGGTATGTTTTATTTCTATTTCATCAACAGCAGATTTATAGAAAACACTGTGTGTACCCGGAACATCTTCAATACGTTTTGCATCGATATAAATTTCGTTTTCTTGGGCAGTATCCATTGTCCATTGCTTATAATCTGTTTCGGCAATGATTCCTTGTGCCAATGAAATGGCTGTTCCGCTTGGGGCATCTAATTTTTGCGTATGATGAATTTCTTCCATTGATACGTTGTATTCTTTAACTTTCGACATTAGTTTTGCCAAGTACGAATTCAGTTCAAAAAACAAATTAACACCTACACTAAAGTTCGATCCGTATAAGAAAGCTCCGTCTTTTTCTTGACATAAAGCAGTCATATCATTATAATGTTCCAACCAACCTGTAGTTCCCGAAACAACGGGAATGTTGTGGTTAAAGCATGTGCTGATATTTTCTATTGCAGCTGTTGGAATACTGAAATCAATTGCCACATCGGCTTGTTCTAAACCGCTGTAATCGTTTTCTTCTGTTTTTCTTAAAACTATTTCGTGACCACGTTGCAAGGCAATTTTTTCTATTTCTTTGCCCATTTTTCCGTAGCCTAATAATGCTATTTTCATAATTAAAATCTGTAACTTACGTTAACGTTAAAGTGGTGTTGGTTAATTAATGGGTTGTATTCTAAAGTTGGTTTAAAACTTAAATCTTCATCTACATTAAATTGTTGCAAATGCGCATCTACATTGGCATCAACAATATTTAAAATGTAAATTCCAATAGTAATAAACAACGATAAATCGCGGTTTCGTTGCGCGTTGCGCTGAACGGTAATCAGCTGTTCTTCTGTGTAAGATCCAACTTTTGGATTGTATGTTTTGTCAATACCACGTAAACGCAGTTTGTATTCGTCGCGGGCACGGGTGTATTTTTTTTGATTGTCAATATAAAAATACATACTTGTTCCCATTCCACCATAAACTAACGGAATTTTCCAATAACTTTTGTTGTAATACTGTCCTAATCCTGGTATAATTGCCGAATAAAAAGCTGCTTTAGCTGGTGCCAAAGGATTTAATGCTTGTGCATTAAGAGCTGGCTGTTGGGGTAGTACAATTTTTAAAGAATCGTTTTGTGCCCAAACAGTTCCAAACAGCATAAAGCAAACAATGATATGAAATTTAGAAAACACTATTTATTTAATAGTTTAATGATACGTTCTAAATCTTCGGCAGAATGAAAAGGAACATTAATAGCGCCTTTACCGTTAGCAGCGATTTTTACATCGACTTTAGCACCAAAGAAATCGGTAAATATTTTGCGTTGTGAATCGGAAACGGTATAAGTAATTTTCTTTTTTGCTGGAACGCTGTTAGAATTATTCAACAAATTTTCTTGATACACTTTTACCAAAGCTTCGGTTTCACGAACCGATAAATTTTCTTTGATGATTTTGTGGTAGATATCTGTTTGGGCTTCGTGATTTTCAATGTTGATGATTGCACGACCGTGTCCCATAGAGATAAATCCGTCGCGGATACCGCTTTGAATAATAGGATCCAATCTTAACAAACGCAGGTAATTGGTAATAGTAGATCTTTTTTTACCTACACGATCGCTCATTTGTTCTTGTGTTAACTGAATTTCATCGATCAATCGTTGGTACGACATCGCAATTTCAATAGGATCCAAATCATGGCGCTGAATATTTTCAACCAATGCCATCACTAGCGATTCGTTATCATTTGCAATACGTATATAGGCAGGAATAGTTTGTAAACCAGCTAGTTTTGATGCACGTAAACGACGCTCGCCCGAAATTAATTCGTATTTGTTAAAATCGATCTTACGAACCGTAATAGGCTGTATAACACCTAATTCTTTAATAGATGTAGCAAGCTCTTTTAAGGTTTCTTCGTTAAAATTTGTTCTAGGCTGAAAAGGATTTACCTTGATAAAATCTAATTCCAATTCAATAATATTACCAACAACTTTATCGGCATTTGTATCTTCTATTGATTTTATATCGTTTGTAGGATCTTTTAAAAGTGCCGATAAACCGCGACCTAATGCTTGTTTTTTAACTGCTTTTGCCATTTCTAAATGTTGCTGTTTTTCTGAATAATTTCCTGTGCCAAACTTAAATAATTACTAGCACCTTTACTTGCAGCATCGTAATTAATAATACTTTCGCCAAACGAAGGTGCTTCGCTTAATTTTACGTTACGTTGAATAACGGTTTCAAAAACCATGTCGTTAAAGTGTTTTTGAACTTCATCAACAACTTGGTTCGATAAACGCAAACGCGAATCGTACATCGTTAAAAGTAATCCTTCGATATCTAAATTAGGATTGTGAATTTTTTGAACACTTTTAATGGTATTCAATAATTTTCCTAATCCTTCCAAAGCAAAATATTCACATTGAATAGGAATTACTACCGAATCGGCTGCTGTTAAAGCATTCAATGTAAGCAATCCTAACGATGGCGCACAGTCAATAATAATATAATCGTATTGTTCTTTAATCGAAGCCAATGCCTGTTTAAGCATGTACTCGCGATTTTCTTTATCTACCAGTTCAATTTCTATAGCAACCAAATCAATATGCGCCGGAATTAAATCAACATTCGGTGCTGTACATTCCAAAGCAGCATCTTGCGGTGTTACGCTGTGTTCTAATATTTGATAGGTTCCTGCTTCAACACTTTCAACATCAATTCCTAAACCAGAAGTGGCATTTGCTTGCGGATCGGCATCGATCAGTAAAACTTTTTTCTCTAAAGCACCTAAAGATGCAGCTAAATTAACAGAAGTGGTAGTTTTTCCTACACCACCTTTTTGATTCGCTATAGCAATGATTTTACCCATTTTTTCTTTACAAAAATTTGAAGTGTAAAAATACAATTAATTATCTTAACTAAAAATGCTAAATATATTTTATGATGTCTTTTTAAGACGATTTTATCTAATAACCGTGTATTGTGTTTAAATTCAATTTATAATAATATACTAAACATTTAGCGTTCACGTTAAATTAACATTAATAGGTAACCGCTGAAGCATTAACAACGGTTTCAATTTATATATTTGCACCTTTAAAAAAATAAAATGTATTTTAAAAGATTGATTATTATTGTGTTATTTGTTTGTGGAACATACTGCTATTCACAAACAGATTCATTAGCATTACAAAACAACACTTTTGAAATAGATATATTCGCAAAAGATACTTTAACGGATTTTGAGGTTTTAGCCGATTCACTATATACAAAGCCAAAGAAAACACCCGATATTATTCGAATTTCCGATGCTTTTTTATACACACTTTCGTCGCCTGTACGTTGGCAGAAAAATGATCTGCTGACTTTTGGAGCTACGTTGGGAGGAACGGCATTATTGTCGTTGGCAGATAAACCTATGAATGAATTTATGTTTAGAGATCAGGGTGAATTTGTTAATAAACTAGGTGAATTTGGATACCGAAACGGAAAACCATACGCCGCAGTGATTGTTGCCGGGGGATTTTATGTTACTGGGTGGATTATTAATGATGAGTGGACAAAAGAAACGGCGGCGATACTAACATCTGCTTACTCAACATCGGGCGTGTTACAGACTGCCATGAAAAAAATTGTAGGCAGAGCCCGACCAACTGAAAATTTAGGAAATTACGAATTCAGACCTTTTAGAAATGATCCCGGATTTAGTTCTTTTCCTTCCGGGCATTCGCAAATTGCTTTTGTAACGGCATTCGTTTTGGCAGAAAGGGTAGAACAGCCTTGGTTAAAAGGACTTTTTTACACAGGTGCTGCGGTAACTATAGCTAGCCGAATGTACGCAAATGCCCATTGGGTAAGCGATGTGGCTTTTGGAGGAATTCTGGCTTATTTTTGTACAAAAACGGTTATGAAACGTTTTGAACAATCCAAATACGAAAATCCGTGGGAGAGATACCAAAAGAAACATATTACATGGAATGTTTCTGTTACAGGTAATGGCGTTGGGTTGATTGGAACTTTTTAAAAGAATATTTTTTGTTTTAGTAACAAAACACAAAACAGCTCGTTTGAGCTGTTTTTATTATTTACTTCCTTTTGCTTTAATCATTTGTTCTAATAGATCCCACATTTCTTTTGGAATATTTTCCAACAAATTAAATTCCCCGGCACCTTGCAACCATTCGCCACCATCAATAGTAACAACTTCGCCGTTAATATAGCTTGAAAAATCAGACACCAAATAAGCTGCTAAATTTGCCAATTCTTGATGTTCGCCCATTCGTCGTAACGGAACTTGCTTAGAAAGATCGAATTGGTCTTTTAAATCTCCCGGTAAAAGTCGATCCCAAGCACCTTTTGTAGGAAAAGGTCCGGGAGCAATGGCATTCATGCGTATTCCGTATTTTGCCCATTCAACCGCCAAACTGCGTGTCATAGCTAAAACACCCGCTTTTGCTGTAGCACTTGGTACCACATAACTAGATCCTGTCCAAGCATACGTTGTGACAATATTTAAAACGGTTTTGTTTTTTTCGCCTTTGTCAATCCAATGTTTTCCTAAAGCCAACGTACAGTTTTTGCTTCCTTTCAACACAATATCAATAATGGTATCAAATGCATTTGCAGATAAACGTTCGGTAGGTGAGATAAAGTTACCTGCTGCGTTGTTCAGTAAAACATCAACTTTTCCAAACGCTGATAACACTTGCTGTAACATATTTTCTACCTGATCGTAATGACGAACATCACAAGCAATTGGCAAGCAAGTACCGCCGGTTTTTTCTTCTAATTCTTTTGCGGTATTTTGTAGTTTTTCAATATCGCGAGATGTAATCGCTACTTTGGCTCCTAATTCTAAAAAGTAAGTGGTCATGGCTTTACCTAAACCACTTCCGCCTCCTGTTACTATAATAACTTTATCGTTTAATGCGTCGTCGCGCAACATTTTTTGTGTATAGTTCATTATTTACTGTTTGGTTAATAGGTAAATATACAAAAAAGTATGCGTGCATATAAGTTTTTTGGTGTAGATTTATTTTTTTCCACAGATGCACAGATGATAAAATTAAAAATGTATCATTTATATGTAGACTTACAAAGTAATTATCGCATAATTCTGCTCCAACGGATGTAAATTTTCTAACAAAGTATCAATCATTTTTTGACCAAATTCAATATAAAGTGTCGAAAAATTATCTATGCGTTCTTGCAAACTATTGTTTGGAAACAAAGCAATTTTCAAATCGAGCATGCGGTCTAATTGTTCTTTGTTTTTCAAACGCTCGGCTTTAAAATAACGTTTTTCCAGATTTTCTAAACCTTTAATTTGTTTGGTTTCCTGTGCATTTACAGCTCCAATAAAAGATTTGTCTGTTTGTAGCATTACTTCTTTTAAAGCATTGAACTGTTGCTTTAAAAACTGTTTTTGTTGTTCAAAATCAAACGCGTTGTCTGATAAATCGTGAGTTTTCTTCTGGGTAAAAGTTTCTGTTTTAAGAAAAAGTTCTTCCCATGAAAGATTTAATTTCTCACGTTTTTGATTTTGTTTTTCTGTTGCCAATAAAACCGAATTACGCAACAACAACATAGGAAACGGAATTTTATGCGTATTAAAAACCTCTTTCAGTTCTAACCAATACGCCAATTCGCCACCGCCGCCAATGTAACACAAATTTGGAAGAATAACTTCCTGATACAAAGGACGTAAAATAACATTCGGACTGAATTTTTCCGGATTGGTATCAACCAAATGCAACAATTCGTCTTTGGTAAACTGCAAATTGGTATTTAAAACTTTGAATGTATCTTCTTCAAAGACAATACGTTCTCTCAATCCGTTTTCTATATAAAATAAATTGATTTCCCGTGGATTTACCTGAATTAAATACTCTTTTAAAATAGGATAAGATGTTTCTACCGCATTAAAAGACGACTGATGTATTAATTCTTCTTTGATGTGCAGGGCAAAAAGTTGTTTTAACGGTTTGTCATCGCCATCAATAATCACCAAACCTTGTTCTTTAAACAATTCGTTTGCTAAATAACGTGTGGCATCGGCTAAATTATTATGTTTTAAATAAGCATTTTCAAACCACGAAATTAGTTGTTTGGCATTGTTCCCCAAGGTTAAATGCTGTTTAAACTGATCAAAAACAGCCTCTAATCCGTCTGTTGATAATCTACCCACCGGACCTGAAACGTCTTTGTTCCATTGAAATTTCATACGGTTGAAATTAAAGAAATTAATTTCCTCAAAATCATGGTCTTCGGTCGCCATCCAATAAATAGGTACAAAATTATTTTCAGGATAAGCCGCTTTTAATTCCTTACATAAATTAATCGTCGAAATAATTTTGTACAGAAAATACAACGGTCCGGTAAACAAATTCAATTGATGTCCCGTAACCACCGTAAACGTATGGCTTTCTCCTAATCGCTTGATGTTTTCTAAGGTTTTGGTAGATGCAGCAACGTTTTTATACTGTAATAAAAGTTGATTTACCAACACTTTTCGGTTTCCTTCAGAAAATGACTGTTTTTTTTCTTCTATTTGAAGTTTGAAATTTTCTAATGTCGGAAAACGATGATATAAAGGAGATAATCGAGCATCTTGATTTAGATAATCGATCATTAATTTCGAAAAATAGCCCGTTTGCGAATAAGGGATTGAAAACATCATTTGTTTTTTGATTTGTCCAAAGTTAGCAAATATGTGATGATATTGTGAAATATTTTCGGGTTAAACAAATGATAAAGTATAGATTATTGTTTGTCATGCTGAACTTGTTTCAGCATCTCATCTTGCGTTTTCTACTTCGTTTATTAAATGAGTGAAACCCTGAATCAAGTTCAGGGTGACAGTTCGCTATTCGTCATGTTGCACTTGATGCAGCATCGCATACTGTTTTTAGTAATATTTAGTTTCAAGTTTACAGTAGTAGTATTGTTTTTAGTTGTGTTATTTAATCGTATTTTTGCACAAATGCAATATGTTGAAAACAGAAATCTTACTTATAACGCCGCCTTTTACCCAATTAAACACGCCGTATCCGGGTACTGTTTACTTAAAAGGTTTTTTGAACGCAAAAAACATTCCTTCTTATCAGTCCGATTTAGGTATAGAAGTAATTTTAGAATTGTTTTCGAAAAAAGGATTGCAAGATTTGTTTCAACACATCGATCAGCATTCCTTTGAATTAAGCGAAAATATACAGCGTATAATAGCTCTTCAAGAAGATTATATAAACAGTATCGATGCGGTGATTTCGTTTCTGCAAGGAAAAAATCCTACGTTGGCAAATGCCATTGTTTACGATGATTTTTTACCGCAAGCCGCTCGATTTTCGCAGTTAGATGAGTTGGATTGGGCTTTTGGAACGATGGGTTTTCAGGATAAAGCCAAGCATTTTGCTACGTTGTATTTAGAAGATTTATCGGATTTAATCATTGAAACCGTCGATGAAGATTTTGGTTTTAGTCGATATGCAGAACGATTGGGAAGATCGGCAAATTCGTTCGATGAACTGTATCAAAAATTACACGAAGCACCCACTTATATCGATCAAATCACTTTACGATTATTAAACCAACTGATTGTAAAATCGAACCCTAAAATCGTCGGTTTTTCGGTTCCGTTTCCTGGGAATTTGTACAGTGCGTTTCGATCGGCTCAATACATCAAACAACATTATCCGCACATAAAAATGGTAATGGGCGGTGGTTTTCCAAATACCGAATTGCGAACGGTTGCTGATGTTCGTGTGTTCGAGTTTTTCGATTTTATTACTTTAGACGATGGCGAAGCACCTACCGAACAACTGATAAAATTTGTAAATAATGAAATTCCGAAATCAGATTTAAAACGGACTTTTATTTTAGAAAATAATGAGGTAAAATACATCAATAATCCGTTGATTAAAGATTACAAACAAAACGAAATTGGTTGTCCGGATTATTCTGATATCGATCTAAATCAATACATTTCGGTAATCGAAGTGGTAAACCCTATGCATCGTTTGTGGAGCGATGGGCGTTGGAATAAATTAACAATGGCTCATGGCTGTTATTGGGGAAAATGTACGTTTTGCGATATTTCGTTAGATTATATTAAAGTGTACGAACCTATTGCGGCAAAGGAAATTGTTGACAGAATGGAACAATTGATTGCAAGCACCGGATCAACAGGTTTTCATTTTGTAGATGAAGCTGCGCCACCGGCATTAATGCGCGAAGTAGCAATAGAAATCATTAAACGTAAATTAACGGTTTCTTGGTGGACAAATATTCGTTTTGAGAAGAGTTTTACGCTTGATTTATGTCGATTATTGAAAGCGTCGGGCTGTATTGCGGTTTCGGGCGGATTGGAAGTTGCATCAGATCGCTTGTTGCAATTGATTGATAAAGGAGTTACGGTTGAGCAGGTGGCACGAGTGAATAGAAACTTTACTGAAGCTGGAATTATGGTTCACGCGTATTTAATGTATGGATTTCCCACACAAACGGCTCAGGAAACCATTAATTCACTTGAAATGGTCCGACAAATGTTTGAAGTAGGCATCATGCAATCGGGTTTTTGGCATCAGTTTGCCATGACGGCGCACAGTCCTATTGGCTTGAATCCTGAAGCATTTGATGTGATTCATGTAGCGGGCAATGTACCTACGTTTGCTAATAATGATATGGTGCATCAAGAAAAATCGGGCGCTGTTCACGATAAATTTTCCTTTGGATTAAGAAAATCGCTTTACAATTATATGCACGGTTTGTGTTTTGATTTTTCGCTACAAGAATGGTTCGATTTTAAAATACCACGCACAAAAGTAGCACCCGATTATATTGTTTCTGTTTTAGAAAACGAACCTTTTACAACTTATAAAGCCACTCAAAAAGTAGTTTGGTTAGGAAGCAATCCATCATTAGAACTGTTTACAAAATCGAAAAAAGGAAAAATATTTGAAAAAGCGCGAGTAACCTTTCATTCCAAAAACGATGAGTTACAAATGGAAGTCGATCAAAAAGTAGGCGAGTGGTTGCAGCAATTTATCAGAGAATTAAAAGAGAGTCCGAAAGGCGTTGTATCGTTTGCACAAATGAAGCAAAGCTTTGAAAACCAAACTTCGGAAGATTTTGAACCATTTATCTTTTCAAAACAAGGCGAACAATTGCGTGATTTTGGGTTGTTGGTTTTATAAAACAAAAAAGAGCTTACATTGCTGTAAACTCTTCATTCTAATTTACTTGTTCTTACTAAACAAGCGATTGATCGGTTAAACAAATATAGAATTTTATAAATAGTTTGTATTGAGCATTTTGCTCATAAAATGTTAATTGTATTTCAATAGAATTGAAGGGATATTAAGGTAGGTTTTTGAGCTTTTTATCCACAATGGGAATCATAGCAAAACTACCTATAATCATAACGAACATTCCAACAGCCAAATCGGTATTTTCATTGGTGTTAAAAAAGTATTTTGTAAAAGAAATTATCACAAAAATAAAACCAGTACATATCATTACTTTAGCTCCGTATTTTTGAGCAAAATCCCATTTAGCTTGACTTTTAATTGAAGCAGCGGTGCGATAACCATATAAACTATTGATTTTTTTAGGAGGGAATATATACATAATCAATCCACAAACAATAAAAATAATTCCGACCAATAACAACATAGGATTGGTGATTTCTAAAATTTGTTCCATAATCAATCTATTAAAATTTCGGGATCAATAAAGAATAACAAAGCAATAACAAATCCGCCAACGAACATTAATATCATTACGGAATAATTGACAATTAATTGCGGTTTTGAATAGCTATTGGTATCATATTTTTTGGTTAAGAAGAACAACGGAAGTAATCCCCAACAAAAAACGAGAATTAGTAAAGCAATCCACAAGTTTTCGTTTGCAAAAAAGTAACTCAATACAGAAATGATGAGGATTGCAGCTGCAATTGAAAAAAATACGGTTCGATAAAGTTTAGCAATACCTTTAAAATCTACGTTTTTCTTTTTTTCTTCGCTCATAGTATTGTAACCCGATAAAATGCTTTGGGCACTTTCTTCGTTAATAACACTAGCCCAAAATGCCATAATACCCGCACAAATTAAACTTATTTTAAGCATTTTACTTTACATTATCGTTTAACCATTTTACTATATCTTCTAAAACAACAGGTTCTATAGTAGTTTCAATTTCAGCATATTCATCAGGCATGCCTGTTGTAGCTGGTTGGAATAAGTGGTTTAAATTTGGATATGACTTAATTGTAACGTTTTTATTGTGTTGTAAACCGTTTTTCCAACCTTCTAAATTTTCTTTACTAGATACTTGTAAATCTTTTTCACCATTTAGAGCTAAAACTTTAGTTGTAATTTTACTAAAATTTTCCGAGGGATCGTAGCTAATTGATGATCTGAACCCCTTTTCTAGAACCTGATCTAATAATGCCTGTATATCTTTTTCGGGTACATTTTTATAAACCAGATCATTTTTTAAGAATGCTTTAATTTCGTTTTCTGCCTCTTGGTTAGAAATATCTTTTTTAAGTATTTCATACATTTTACCAAAAACACGTTCATTTATTTTTAATGATAGTTCAGGAACGCCCATTGCTCTTTCTATATCTATTTTTTGCTTAATCATAAGTTTATCATTTGCAATTCCTGGACCAGCTAATGAAATTATAAAGGCAATTTTTTTGTTATTTGCCGCTACTATTTGCGCTACAGTCCCACCCTCACTATGACCAACAATTCCCATTTTTTTAGAATCGATGTTTTTTAACTTTTCTAAATAATTGATTGCTGCCTTTGTATCCGAAGCAAAATCTGATGTAGTTGCATTATCAAAATCGCCTTCCGATGCAGCTACACCACGATCGTCATATCGTAAAACAGCATATCCGTTTTTGGTTAAATAATCTGCAATCAGTAAAAAAGGTTTGTGCCCCATTAATGTTTCATCACGATCCTGAGGTCCACTACCTGTTACCAAAATAACTGCAGGAAATTTTCCTTTACCGTTTGGCATCGTTAAAGTACCTGCTAATGTTATACCAGCTTCTTTGTTTTTAAAAGTAATATTTTCAGATGTATAGCTGAATGGAGGTTGAGGTTCTTGTGGACGATTTTGTTTAAATTCGCCTTTTTCTAAATTTAATGTAAACGACATACCTCGCTGACTGAATTTTCCTTCAATTTGTTTGGGATTCTTCATGATTCCAACATAATTCATTCCTAATTTAGCATCAGAAATTTTTAAAGTATCGTTTTGAAATGATATTTTTTCAAGAGGAAATCTTTTATTTGTTTCTGACGGACTTCCTCCCATAACATTCCATTCATTATTCACTTTATCTATATGAATAACAAAAGGTAATTTTTGATTGGGAATTTCAATGTTCCCGTTCCATGTTCCTTCAATTTGGGCAAAAGAAGAAAAGCTGAACAATAAGGCGAAAAATAAAATAAAGTTTTTCATTTTTAGATGTTTTTAAGAAGTAGAGATGAAACAATCATTGAAAGGATCAGTAATGCTACTAGAATTAAATAATCGGTAACTTTTTTTGCATTCGCTAAAGTTTTAAATCCTTTATAAATAGTAATAAACTGAAAAACAAGAATAGCTAAACTTACTATTGAAGTTATTATTAAAATAACAATTTCTAGATTGTTAGAGGGTAGAGCTACTGTAATGTTTCCATCTGCAATTTGAGAATTCATTTCACTGTATTTTCCGTCATAGTTAGTTAAAGCAAATAAATAAAACGGTATTCTAATGTAAAATGCTAAATTTAAACAATCAACAAATCTGGTTTTATTATTTACGATTTTTCCAGCGATGAGAATAAATAAACCAAGTAATAATACGCAAACACAACTTTCAACAAATGTTTTATAAAAGTTAATATCTGTTCTAAATGAAAGATGGAAAGTATGGTCAAACCAACCACGGAAATATGCGGCTAAAATTGTACCAACTGCAAAAATAATAAGATTGACAAAAAGTAACTTTTTATCATTAAAAAATTCAATAGGGTTTAATAGTTTCTTCATAGGTTATATGTTAAGGTCTTTAATGTGTTGAATCATATCATCTAATTGGTTGCGAACCGTTGGGTAACTCACTCCTAATTGCGATGCCATTTCTTTTAAACTTCCGCTTGCTAAAAAAAATTGCAAAATAAACTCTTGCTCTTTGGGCGATAATTGCAAAAACACCGGCAACGGATAATTTCCTTGTACCACGGTTTGGCAACTTTCACAACTCAATTGTGATACACTTAATAATGTTTCACAACTAGGGCATAATGTAGGTAATTTTGATTTCATTTTAAATAAAGTTTATTTTAACTTTAATAATATTAATTCAAAAGTAAATAAAATTAATTTTAATTGCAATAAAAAAATCCACCTGTTTAAGATGGATTCTTGTTTTATGAAGTGATATTTACTTTTTAAAGGGTATCAATCGCCAATTAATCAGCAATACGGCTCCTAAAATTATTAAAATGCCTAACCATTGAGAAAACAATACCTGTTCGTTGAGTAAAACGTAGGCAAAGGTAACCGATACAGGTAATTCCATAGCCGAAACAATGCTGCCCAAACCTACACCTGTCAAGGGAAAACCTTTGTTTAATAGGATAGGAGGTAAGATGGTACCAAAAACCGAAAGTAAAATTCCCCAAGTATATAAAATAGATACTTCGTAATTTTTTATAGTGATAAATTCTGGGTTAATAAGGTTCAAATTAAAATAAGTGGGTAGTAATTGGGTGGCTAACGCAAAAAATAATACTATAATTGCGCCACCAAAAAGCATAAATAAACTCCGTTTGAATGGATGCAAGTGCTGCGCCACACTGTTGGTACTAAATAAAGTAACCGAAAACGATAAAGCTGCTAAAAATCCAAATAAAAATCCTTTAAAATTAAACACAATATCTGCTTTTAAAAGACTGGTCGCTAAAACGGTACCCAACAGCACCAAAACAACAGCTACTATTTTTAGTGCGGATATTTTAGCTTTTTTTAGAATGATTTCGATGAGTACGCCAATCCAAACCGATTGCATTAAAAGTACCACTGCAATACTTGCGTTGATGTATTTTACCGATAGATAATAAAGCACGCTGGTAAATCCCATAGAAGTTCCACTGATAACTAACTGCTTAATGTCTTTTTTTGATGGTTTTATTGTTTGCTTGTTCTTTGTGAAATAGTTGAGTGCTATCATAAAAATCAGTGCAAAAACATATTGCGATGTGGTAACTTCGGCAGTTGTAAATCCTTGTTCGTAAGCTAATTTTACAAATGTAGCCAACATACCGTAGCTACTGGCACCTAAAGCTACAAACAACGTTCCTTTTAAAAGTGTATTCAAAATATCATTTTTTTTATTAATAATAGAACAAAAAAGTCTGAAGATTGCACCTTCAGACTTTTTAAATTAAATATTCAGATTTTACATCATTTCATCCATATCTTCTACTGGCGATTGTTTTCTTTGATCTTTTTGTCGATCTGCTTTTGTTTGGTTAAAACGGTAGGTAAACGAAAGGTTTATGGTGCGCTCTCTCCACTGCATTTCAGAATAAGAATACGCTTGTGCCAATTGTGTTTCACTCATACGTTTTCTAGAATTGAATAAATCTTGTACGTTAAGTGCAATAGTTCCTTTATCTTTCAATATATCTTTACTTAATGCCATGTTAACCGAAGCATTTCCTAAATTTTTGCCTTGAGCGGTTTTTTGTGCGCCCATGTACATTAAGTTGGTTTGCCAGCTTATTTTTGCAGGTAAAGTTATGTTCGAATTAAGTCTTGCTGTCCATGTAAAAGCATCATTGTCGAAATTTTGGTATTGAGTAATTCCTTCAAAATCCTCATACGAATAATCGCCTCGGGTTGAAACCTGAAACAAGTTGGCATTGGCATTAATACGCCACCAGCGTAACGGACTGTAGTTTGCATTTAATTCTAAACCATAACGGTATTCTGTAGCTAAATTAACAGGACCGCTTATGGTGATAGGAATTCCTTCTTCGTTTACACCATCTACTCTTCTAACAAACTGTGTAGCATCTGTGGTATGGTTGTAATATAACGAAGTATTTAAGGTTAATCTTCCCCAACGTTTCATATAGCCAAAATCGAAAGCATTGGTGAACGACGGATCCAAATCGGGATTACCCATAAAAAAGTTGATTGAACTTGAGTAGTTAGAAATTGGATTTAACATTCGTCCTCGTGGTCGGCGAACTCTTCTGCTGTAACTTACTGTAAGATTTTCGCTATCGCTGAACTCGTAATTTAAAAAGGCACTTGGAAACAAGTTTTTGTATTTTTTCTTGTTAAAATCCATAGTAGTCAGCTGGTTTACGTCTATCTCTGTATATTCAAAACGCATACCCAACATATAGCTGAATTTATTTACTTTATCGCCAAACTGCGTGTAAAGTGCATGTACCTGTTCTTTGTATTCTAAATCGTTTTTAAACAAATCGTTCGGTTCTAAATCACCATTGCTGTTTAAAGAGTTAATATTGAATTTGGTATTTAAGTTGTTGAAATTTCCTAAATAACCAGCTTCAAACTGACTATTCTCATTAAATGGCAAAACGTAATCTACACGGGCAATGTGGCGTAATTCGTTTTCGGTTGCTTTGGTAACATCTTGTGACAATACGGCATTTACATCGTTAGTTGTAGTGATGTTTGAATCTTCTATGTCACGATTTTTATTGATACTTCCCGAAACAAACAATTGGTGTCCGCTCTCGTTAAATTTGTAGGTAAAATCGGTATTGTATTCTACAGTTTCTTTAAAATCATCTTCTTCGGTTTGACGAATGTTTTTGTATAAAAGATTTTTTCCGGCATCGAAATTAGAATAATTAAGCGTTCGCGGATTGTCACCTGTACTTTTACGATAGGTAAGGTTGTTGGTCCATGTTAATTTATCGGTTAAATTATAATCAAGACCAATGTTTCCGTTAATACTTTCACGTTCGCGCGTACTTCTGGAATATTCATCAACAAAGCTAGATGTGTTTCCGTTTTCATCAAAATACTGCGATTCGTTTAAAGAGTTTCCAAACGATTTGTTTTTAGAATATCCAAGGCTAGAATACAAGTTAAATTTATCTTCACGGTAATTAACCGTTGCGTTTGCTCCATAGCTTGTAGGATCTCCCACATTGGCAGTAACGCTTCCGTTAATACCTGTGTTGCTTCCTTTTTTAAGGATGATGTTAATGATTCCTGCACCACCTTCTGCTTCGTAACGGGCAGACGGGTTTGTAATTACTTCTACACGGTCTAATGATTCAGATGGGATCATTTTTAAGGCATCGCCTATATTAGAAGCCATTCCCGATGGTTTTCCGTCAATAAGAACTTTAACCGATTCGTTTCCACGCAAACTAACATTTCCTTCAGAATCTACTTCAACCGACGGAATATTGTCTAAAACATCGCTGGCATTTCCGCCTTTTACAATAGCATTGTCGCCAACATTATAAATGCGCTTGTCTAACTTTAGTTCAACAGCAGCTCGTTGTGCCTGTATAACAACACCTTCTAAAACTTCGGTATCACCTTCAATTTTTATAGTACCCAAGTTAACCGATGAGGTAATATCTTTAGAATCAATTATAAAAGTTTTGTATCCTAAATATTCCACACGTATCTGGTAAGTATCGGGCGTTACAGGAATGTTGAAATTACCAGATGCATCACTCATATCACCGGTAATATTATTGGCATCGGTAGTACTTTCTATGGTAATACTTGCGTATTCAAGAGGTGTATTGCTGTTTTTTTCTACAACTGTCCCGGTTACAAAAAACTGGTCTTTTTCTTGCGAAAATGCAGCAGAAGTGGTTAAAGCAAAAACAGTAAAATAAACGTAATTTATTGCTTTCATAGATTATATTTTAGTTTCTATTTCTTTGTTGCGCAAAAATAACACCACTTTAAGCATTAATTCTAAATTTATTGTTAAATGGTTTTATAAATGCGGTAAATTACATGATTTCGTCTATTTTCTTTATAGGTCTTGCAATTACTGCTTTATTACCGTTTACCACAATTGGACGTTCAATTAATTTTGGGTGTGCCACCATGGCTTCTATAATTTCATCGTTGGTTAAGTTTTTATCTTTGTAATTTTCTTTCCAAATAGTTTCTTTTACACGCACCAATTCAATAGGTTCTATGTTTAAAAGTTTAATAATGTTTTTTAATTCGCTAAATGTTAGCGGATTGTTTATGTAGTTAATAATTTCAAAGTCTCGATTTAAATTTTCTATTTTGCACAAACCTTCACGCGATTTGCTACATTTTGGGTTATGGTAGATTTTTATCATTTTTTGCTGTTATTTTGTTTATACAAATTTAATTAACTTCGTAGATAAATAGTCATTATTTATGTATTTAGAACAATTTAAAAAAGATACTGCCAGCATTTTAAAATACGTACCGTTTGTAGTATGCTTTTTAGGCTTCATGGCTTTAAATATCGTAGTTTCGGGTTTAATGGATGTTGATTCTTCCAAAATGATTCAAGACTCTATCAATCAATGGGGCAAAAATTTTACATTTTTTACTTTTGTAGTGCCTTTTGTTTTTTTTATGGCATTATTGCTGTTGTGGTGGATCGTTATTCATAAATATTCATTTACGCAACTAACAACAGCTCGTAAAAAGATAGATTTTAGTCGGATATTTTTCTCGTTCGGTGTTTGGTCAATCATAAATATAGCAATATTAGCTGTAGGATATTTTATGGATCCCGGCAGTTTCCAGTTTCAATTTAATCTTCAGGCGTTTTTACCGTTGCTTATTATAGCACTTGTTTTTATTCCGATACAAACCAGTTTCGAAGAATATTTTTTCCGTGGATATTTTATGCAGTTTTCGGCATATCTCACCAAAAACAGGGGAGTGGCATTGGTTGCAACATCGGTGATTTTTGGGTTGATGCATTTATCAAACCCCGAAGTATCAAGTATGGGCTTAACCATTATGATTTTTTATATCGGTTGCGGTTTGGTTTTAGGAATTATGACGTTGATGGATGATGGTTTAGAACTTGCTTTAGGTTTTCATGCGGCAAATAATCTTTTGGGGGCACTTTTAATAACGTCTGATTCTGCTGTTTTTCAAACCGATGCTCTTTTTATTTCAACTGCCAATTCAAATATTTACGAATTATTGATACAGGTATTTATAATTTTTCCTATCTTGTTATACATTTTTTCGAAAAAGTACAATTGGGCAAACTGGAAACAAAAATTATTTAAATCATTGTAATTATGGAAAAGAAGCTTTGTATACATCCCGATTTTAAACTTAATGGACACACTTATAATAAAGAACGAATTAGTGAACTGGCAATAACGTTAATTCGTGATGGCGAAGCACATGAAAAAGACCTTGGTAATTTAATTTTACAGTGGTTTGATGATAATGATTATATAACCTTAACAACTTCTGGCACAACCGGAAAACCCAAAGAAATAAAATTAAGCAAAGAAGCCATGGAAGCATCGGCTTTGGCAACGGGCGAGTTTTTTAAACTGCAACCCAAAGATAAGGCATTGTTATGCCTTTCAACCAATTATATTGCCGGTAAAATGATGTTTATTCGTGCTGTAGTCCTTGGTTTGGAACTTGATTTTGTAAATCCTACCAAAGAACCTTTAAAAAACAACGATAAAATTTACGATTTTGTGGCTATGGTTCCGTTACAGGTTCATAATTCTATTACGCAGATCGAACAATGTAAAACCCTTATTGTGGGCGGTGCCAAATTAAACGATAAAACCAAAAGTATTTTAAACGATATGATGGTAAATGTGTACGAAACATATGGTATGACCGAAACCATAACACACATTGCAGCAAAACGCATCAGCGAAAATTATTTTACAGTATTGCCGCACGCAAACATTTCGCAAGACGAACGCGGTTGTTTGGTTATTGAAGCTCCTTTGGTTTCAGAACATCTTATTGTTACCAACGATTTGGTTGAAATGCCAAACGATATACAGTTTGCCTGGATTGGCAGACACGATAATCTTATCAACAGCGGAGGTATTAAACTAATTCCCGAAAAAATAGAACAAAAATTGTCTGATTATATTCCGTACCGTTTTTATGTTGTTGGAAAAGATGATGAAGAATTAGGACAAAAATTGGTGCTTGTTATAGAACATACACCTTATACTTTATTACCTGAAGTATTTGAGAGTTTAGAAAAATTTGAAAAACCAAAAGAAACAATTTTTGTACAAAAATTTAAAGAAACCCCAACTGGTAAAGTACTACGTAAAGAAACACTTAAAGAAATGGTGTAATAAACCCGTAGTGCATTATAGAAAAAGTTGCTCAAAAGATTAAAAATCAGTAT
>JBEBXO010000052.1:0-18672 GCA_040391585.1 Paenimyroides ummariense
ATAAACTTTTTTGTTTTAAGAAAGATAAGAAAATATCTTTACTCCTCTATAAATTTTAAAGATTGTTGTATTTTTGTTTTTTTATCACACGATTTTAAACAGTAAAGTATATGATAATTCCTGCACAGTTTGATGCAAAACAAGTAGAAGCCAAATGGTACGACTATTGGATGAAAAACAATTATTTTCGTTCAACCCCAGATCATAGAACACCTTACACTATTGTAATTCCGCCACCAAACGTCACGGGGGTTTTACACATGGGGCACATGCTTAACAATACTATTCAGGATGTCTTGATTCGCCGTGCGCGTTTAAAAGGATTCAACGCCTGCTGGGTACCGGGAACAGATCACGCATCTATTGCTACCGAAGCAAAAGTTGTTGCCAAATTAAAGGCAGAAGGTATTAATAAAAACGATTTATCGCGTGAGGATTTTTTAAAACATGCTTGGGAGTGGACCGATAAATACGGAGGAACTATTTTAGAGCAGTTGAAAAAATTAGGTGCATCTTGTGATTGGGAGCGTACTAAATTTACAATGGACAAAGAATTGTCTGCTGCCGTTATAAAATCGTTTGTTGATTTATACAATAAAGGTATGATTTATCGCGGTTACCGAATGGTTAACTGGGATCCGGAAGCAAAGACAACTTTGTCTGACGAAGAAGTAATTTACGAAGAACGTCAGGGAAAATTATATCATTTAAAATATCAGATCGAAGGCACAAACGATTACATTACTATTGCAACTACGCGTCCCGAAACTATTTTGGGCGATTCTGCAATTTGTATCAACCCGAACGATGAACGTTACACACATTTACGTGGAAAAAAAGCAATTGTGCCAATTGCAAACCGAGTTATTCCTATTATTTTCGACGAGTATGTTGATATGGAATTTGGTACAGGTTGTTTAAAAGTTACCCCTGCGCACGATGTGAATGATAAAGATTTAGGAGCGCGTCATAATTTAGAAATTATCGATATTTTTAACGATGATGCTACAATGAACGATTTAGGTTTACATTATAAAGGTAAAGATCGTTTTGTGGTTCGTGATGAAATCTCTGAAGAATTAAAATCAATTGGTGCGTTGGAAAAAGTGGAAAATCACTTGAACAATGTTGGAACTTCTGAACGAACAAAAGCCGTGATCGAACCAAGATTATCAGATCAATGGTTCTTAAAAATGGACGATTTGGTGAAACCAGCCATGAAAGCTGTTTTAGAAACCGAAGAAGTTAAACTATATCCAAGCCGTTTCAACAATACATACCGTCATTGGATGGATAATATTCGCGATTGGAATATTTCGCGTCAGTTATGGTGGGGACACCAAATTCCGGCATATTATTATGGTAGCGGAAAAGAAGATTTTGTGGTTGCTGAAACCATTGAAAAAGCGGTTGAATTAGCAAGAACAAGAACAGCAAACAACCAATTGCAAGCAGCAGATCTTACACAAGATGCCGATGCTTTGGATACTTGGTTTTCATCGTGGTTATGGCCAATGTCGGTTTTTGATGGTATTGTGAATCCAGAAAACGAAGAATTCAAATATTATTATCCAACGAATGATTTGGTTACAGGTCCGGATATTTTATTTTTCTGGATTGCCCGAATGATTATTGCCGGATATGAGTTTACAGGCGAAAAACCATTTTCAAATGTATATTTAACAGGAATTGTACGCGATAACCAACGCAGAAAAATGTCGAAATCGTTGGGAAATTCTCCTGATCCGTTAGATTTGATCGAGAAATTTGGAGCCGATGGTGTTCGTTGCGGATTGTTGTTGTCATCATCTGCAGGAAACGATATTTTGTTCGATGAAGAATTGTGTAACCAAGGAAAAGCATTTACAAACAAAATTTGGAATGCCTTTAGATTAATTCAAGGTTGGGAAGTATCGGAAACAATTTCACAACCCGAAGCGTCAAAAGTTGCGGTTGCATGGTACGAGGCAAAATTGCAGAAAACATTAGCTGAAATTGAAGATCATTTTGAAAAATACAGAATTTCTGATGCTTTAATGGCAATTTATAAATTGGTTTGGGACGATTTCTGTTCGTGGTTCTTGGAAATGATTAAACCAGGGTATCAACAACCAATTGATGCGGTTACGTTTAAAGCGGCAACAGAAATGTTAGAAGCGAATTTAAAATTACTGCATCCTTATATGCCGTTTTTAACCGAAGAAATTTGGCAACATATTGCAGAGCGATCAACAGAAGATGCGCTAATTATATCAACTTGGCCAGAAATTAAATCGTTCGATCAGCAATTAATTGCCGATTTTGATTTTGCAAGTGAAGTAATTGCGGGAATCAGAACCATTCGTAAATACAAAAATATTTCGTTTAAAGAAACAATAGATTTAAAAGTGTTGAACAACGAAAGTGCTTCTAAAACTTTTGATGCCGTTATTGAAAAATTAGGAAATGTTGCGAGTTTAGAATATGTAAACGAGCAGGTTTCGGGGGCATTATCTTACCGTGTAAATTCTAACGAATATTTTATCCCGATTTCAGGGTCGGTAAATATCGAAGAAGAAGTAAAAAAATTAGAAGAAGAATTAAAGTATTTACAAGGATTTTTACGTTCGGTACAAGGAAAACTTTCTAATGAAAAATTTGTAAACGGCGCACCAGAACAGGTAATTGCCAACGAACGCAAAAAAGAAGCCGACGCTTTATCTAAAATTGCAACTATTGAACATTCTTTAAAAGGATTGAAATAATCTCTTTTTTATATAACAAAAATCCTCTCTGAATAAGAGAGGATTTCTTGTTTTAATAAACTTCGGCTAATTCCACTTTTGTACCATCTTCACGGGTTGTAAAAGTACTAGCCGTTTCTTTTCTTTTAGCTAAAAGTTTTTTTCGCTGTTCTTCTAACTCTTTTCTGCGTTGTTGTGTTTTTTCTGAAATTTCGTTTCTTTTCTTTAAAAGTTCTTGTCTGCTTTTTTCTCTTTCCTTTCTATTTTGTAAAAGAATCCCTTTTCTTTCGGCAACTTCATTTCTTTTCTTCATTGCTAATTCTCTAGCTTTTAAAGCTTCTTTGTGCTGCTGTAACGAAACTTCTTTTTTAGCTTTTGTTGTAATTACCATTACAGCTTCTTTAGAGGTAGCAGCGTATTTTTCCTTAGATTTTTGATCTTTTAAAACCGTGATACTTTCAATGTCTTGTGGATCAATTTTTCTAAAATTATCTTCCATTACAATTTTTCCGTCAACAACATATACTATATTACTAGTTACAAATTTACTAGAACCATATACTAATTGCTCATCATTTGAATCTTCAACTTTTAAAATTTTACCACTTGCATCTTTATAGACAGTTCTTTTAGTATTTGGAGTTTTACCATCTTGATAAATTTTGTATGACACCTCCATTGTACTGTGTTGTAAAGGATGGTAAGGTCTAATTACAGTACCTGTTGTATAATCATATACACTATTTTTTAAGCGTAAAGGTTCTTCTTTTATGCTTGGCGTAGTAAAATTTGATGCTTGATCATTATCCTCCGAAATTTTAAAAGTGAAAGTTTCAGTTTCATTCTTCTTTGTTGTTAATTTTACCTCTGTTACATTTTCATCAACAGACATTGATCTTATTGTTTTAGTATCAAAATTCTTTAATTGCTTTTTAGTTAAAAGCACATCATCTACATAAATTGGGTATTTTGATGCAATTCTGTCAAAAGCTTTTCTGTCAGAAAATAGTAGTTCTAAATCTTTATCTCGATTAGTTACATCTTTTATTTTTTTTGTTTTAATTATAACAATATTATCAACAGCTTCATTGAATTTATCTTTAGTTTTTTGATCTCTATGTACATTAATAGATAAAATATCTTTCGGGTTTAATGTATAAGCTGCTCCTTTTGAACTTTTTTTACCATCAATTAAATAAACTACTTTTTGATTTTTGCTAATTTTATCTATCCAACTATTATTTTTCCATTCATCTTCGGTAATTATAAAGTTAGGGTCAACTTCGTTATCTACTGTATACGAATAAGCAGGTTTCGCCAAATATTTTTCAACTTTAAATGGTTCGGATTCGTTTAAATTTACAACTATTAAAAACGGTTCAATGTTTTTATCTAATGATGTTTCAGATGCAGATATTTTATAATCTTTATTTCTAATAGTATAATCTAAAGATTTAATTTGGTTGTTGTCGTATTTAAGGTTACTTACACTAAACTCAATATCAAAATCATTTTTAAGTTTTTCAGTTAGTTTTTCAAAATCATCTTTTGTAAAGTTTTCTCTTACTAAAAAAGAAGTTTCTTCTATTTCCTGCGCTTCAATACTTTCTTTAACCTGTGCAACAGTTTCTATTTGAAACAAAGCAAAGAAAGCTACCAAAGCCGGTGTTGCTAATAAAAATTTTAATTTTTTCATATGGGTTGATTTTTTAGAGTTTATTTGTAAAATGCGGTTTTTAATTTCGCTTGCATTATATGAATTGGCAAATGGAATGACTTGTTGCGTTTGAAACTGCAACAAATTTTTTTGATACAACACACTTTCGGTGGTTTCAATCATTTTTTGATCAACGATAAATTCCAAATTGCTATTGATAAAACGCTGCATAACTTTTACCAACGGATTGAACCAGAAAACAGCAGCAACTATTTCAATTAAAATAAGATCAAAGGTGTGTTTTTGGTTTAAGTGGATGTTTTCATGGTCTAAAATCAGTTGATGATTTTGCCATTTAAAAAAGTTTTCCGGAACAACAATCCATCGGTAAAAAGAGTAAACAGTTTTGTTATCTGTAGAAATTTTGATGTTTGAATTAATAAAATTGGGCAGTTTTTTTATAGATCCATACAGTTTTACAACCGCATATATTTTTCTGATTAATAATACAAAACTCATGAAAATAATCAGATAAACGACTATTTGTTGTATATCGATGGTTTCTAAAAACGACGGTTCTTCAAGAACTTCATTTATAACAGAATCATTATCGGTCACAAAATATTCAACAGGAATAGGATCAACCAAAACCGTTTTTGTAAAAGTAATTAGTGGAGCTGTGATAGAAATAACAATAGATCCAATAAAATACCAACGGTTTAACTGATAAAAAGTTTCCTTTTTTAAAAAAATCAGATAAAAAAGTCCGAAAAAGATCAGCAGTATATTTGCCTTTAAAAAATATTCTATAAACGAATGCATAGGCTACTTTTTTTGATTGTTTTCTATAATTTTCATAAGTTCGTCTATTTCAGTCTGTGATAACTTTTCTTCTTTCACAAAATAGTTTACTAAATTAGAAACCGAATTTCCAAAATATTTCTTGATAGAATCTTTCACAAACACGCCGCGATACGTTTCTAAACTGATGATAGGATAGTATTGATGTGATTTGCCATAACTTTTGTGCGCCAAAAATCCTTTTTCTTCCAACAAACGCACAATGGTAGAAAGGGTGTTGTAATGCGGTTTTGGCTCGGGCATTTCATCTAAAATATCGTTTACAAATACTTTTTTTAGTTGCCAAATTACCTGCATTATTTCTTCTTCTTTATTTGTCAGCTTTTCCATATTTAAATTTTAATAATACAAATATAAACTAAAATTTTAGTTACACAACTATTTTTTTAGTTTTAAGAAGCAAAAAAAAGCCTCGATGTTTATCAAGGCTTAATTAGTTTACTCTTTTATAAATTTATGAGTGGTATTGTTAATGTTTAGAATGTATGTACCGGTGGCGAAAGAAGAAACATCAATTGTTATAGGATTGCTTGATGTTTTTAAGGTTTTAACCAATTTACCAGAAGTGGAATAAATGGAAATTTGTTTTTCACTAAAATCACCAGATGTTATATTCAAGGTATTTGCCACAGGATTTGGAAAAATACTGTATTTTACTGTTTCAAAATCTTCATTGGCTAAATTATCGATAAAAATAACACCGTAATCTTCTACATCACCAATATTGTATGGGGTGGTACAATTTAATTTTGCGGTTGTTATATTGGTTCGTTCGCTAATAATACGCATTCTTAAAACAGTACCTTTTTTTACATTTGCTGGTGGCGTAAAATTAAAAGTATATACTTTATTATTGGTAGCTGATGGAACAGATTGTTGTAAAATCATTTCGTTAGCTTCAAATGTATTATTTTGGTTATAATCTATATATCCTTGAAGAAGCATATTGTCTTTAACGTTAGAGTTGTTATTAGAAACAGTGATATCAATAGCGTTAGAATGATTTACAGCCACTTGTGTAATGTGCGAACAACTAAAATCGCTGTATGCATTATTAACACCAATAGCGGTGCTGTTGTTTATAGAATGTAATTTTACATTGTTAACTGATAAACCAAAATAACCTGTATTAGTAGATGTAGGCGCACAGTAATTTGTGTTTTTTGCAGATATAATTTCTATAATATCGGTTTTAGAAACGCTGTTTGATCCTAAATTATTCATTGCCGTTAGCGTTATGCTGTAAGTTCCCGTTTGTGTTAGATTAAGGATTGGACTAGGATCTGAAGTACTAAATAAGAATTGACCGTTTCTTTTTATTTCCCAATGACTTTGGTAATTTGGTACAGTGGTATTGTTAAAAGTATTTAAAAAACAAGTTGAGGTATTGGTAAGTGAAATTGGTGTACCTATACAATAAATACGTTTTAAGTTAGAATCGCTGTCGTTTATTAAAAATCGCGCCTGCGGCACTTGTGTCATTTTAAAAACACTGTTATTTGCTGGTAAATAAGACGATCTGTAAAAAGTTATGGCGCTTTGCATTCTTGTAATTTGTAATGGCGTAAAAACAGTTCTGTACTGGCTGCTAGCGTAAGACATATAATTATGTTTGTATGACGAATCATTGTTACCTGCACAATTATTTGCTGCTGTTAAAACAAGATCATTTGCATGTGTTTGCGGATGTGGTGGCGTGTCTACAATACAATCACCGTCTGCACCACAACCATTTATCTGTGCCGGACAATTGGTACCTGTTGATCCTTGAAAAGTATGCATTAAATTTAAACTGTGCCCTAATTCATGCGTTAGTGTTTTACTACCCTTATCTATTAAACTTTGATAACTAATAAATGTTCCATCGTGTATTTTACCGTGCTCTGTTGCGTAATAGGCATAGCCTGCAACACCACTTGCAGAAGTAATTTTATTTACAACCCAAACATTGTAATACTGATTTGGGTTCCAGTTTGATAAGGCTCTTATTGCAACGGCATCTACACCGCTGTTTGAAGAAGTGTGTTTATTACCATATTGCACATAAGCTTGGTTTGTACTAAAATCAATACGATTAATTCCAGTTGAACAAGATCCATCAGGTGCTCTGGTAGCCAAAACAAACTGAATGCTGGTATCGCCACCACTTGCATTATTGTGAATGTTTCTGTAATTATTGTTTAATCGTTCTAAAGCTTTATATATTTCAAGATCAGAAATGTTTGATCCAATACCAACTTGTTCACCTGCGTGTATTACATGAAAAACTATTGGAATATAATAAGTTACAGGATTTTTTGCTTTAACTTGGGTTTGTTTCTGAAAATAGTCTTCAAATTCGCTGTCGTAATTTTTTTCCAGTATATATTCTGTACCGCAACTATTTACCTGTTCTGTTTGTGCGTTAATTAAAAAAGAATAAAAAATAAATAAAATAGTAGTTAAGTGTTTCATGTATTGTTGATTTTTTTTCAAAAATAAATAAAAATTAACATCATTGGTATAAATGTTTAATTATTTTAAGTGCTTGTTTTTATTTTAAACGAAGTATTTATCAACAGCTATTATAATTGTACATTTGCTAAAAGCAGTTTTTCTATGGAACAACAATTAAATTTAGGAGTTGATTATTTTAACGAGAGTCCGTTTTATTCCGTTATATCTTTTCATAAAGTAATCGATGCGTTAAAAGAAATTGCAAAGGAAACCGAAACACCTTACAGGGCTGTTTATGCCCAATCATTGTTGAGTGAAGTAGCTAAAATTCCAGAATTTTATACCGGCATTACATCACGAAAAATTATTTACGACAATTTGGCGTTAATTCATAATCTGCTTGCCGATTTGTTTCCAACCGCATTAACAAACAATGAAATAAAAGCGGTGAGTTTACCTTTTCAAAATTTCAATTTTAATTTTACCCAAAGGTTTCAGTCGATTATTAGTGATGCCGGCGAAGAGTTTGAAATTAATTTTCGCGATTTCAGTAACGATCAATATTATATTTACAGCTGCTGCCTTATTTTAAACAGTTGGTACGGAGAAAATTTTGATTTATCCAGACCGCTTTTTTATGACATTCCCGATAAAAACGGTGTTGTTAAACATTACAGAATTACCTTTAACGGTGATTTTACAGAACTTATTCCTACCAAAAAGTTTACAGAACTTACTGCCGAAGATATTAAACTTTTAAAAAGAAGTTACAACAACATTGCTGTGTGGAAAGAAAAATTCCCTAAACATAGCTGGATTCTTAAAGGTTTTGGTATTATTACTTTAACCGATGTAACCATAGAAAACACCATTTCTAATATAAAAACCAATCTTTTAAAAGCAGGTCAGGAAAACATAAGTACTATAATTGCTCAAGAAATTTTTAGGTCGATTTTTAAACTGAAAGATATAAACTTTGGAATTTTTTTTGTTGAAGATATCTCGTTTAAATTCATCAATTTGCCATCGAACATTAATTTTGCAAGCATTTTTAAGGTATCCGAAAACGAACCAGAAGATATTCAAAATGCTGCCAGAAATTTTTTTAAAACAATAGGCAGTTCTACCGATTATTTTTGTGCGACCGATATTTTAGAATTGTATCAACATACCGATTGGATTCCGTATTTAGATTATCTGCAGTCAAAAAATATTAATAGTTTTATTTTAGCACCCGTTAAAAAAACCGATGCTTTTCAGGGATATATCGAAATTACAAGTCAAATGCCTTACGCTTTGCACACGGTAAACGCCAATAAGCTTAACGATGTAATGCCGTTAATTAACGATACTTTTGAAAAATATCATATCGATATAAAAAACGAATTAGATGCGATAATACAACGTGAGTACACTACCTTTCACCCAAGCGTAAACTGGAAATTCGAAGAGCAAGCAAAAAATTATTACTTTGCCAAAACCCATAATACCCAAACAGTTTTACAGGAAATTGAATTTACAACAATTTACCCTTTGTATGGCGAAAGCGATATTCACGCATCTACAAAATTTAGAAACAAAGCTATGTTGGCCGATTTGCGCAAACAGCTCAAAGAAATTCTTAATGTGCTGGAATACATTAAACCGCAACAAGAAAATTTACTGTTTCAACAACGTATCAATGAAATTATTTATTTTCAGGGACAGCTTAACAACCATCATTTTGTAGTTGAAACGCAGATTATGCGGTACATCACAGATACCATTCATCCGCTTTTTAAACAGTTAAGCGATATAAACGAATACAAATTGCTCATTGATGCCTATAATAGTCAGTTAGATGATAAAAAGCAGCGTTTTTGGGATCAGCGTAAAAAGTACGATTTATCTATACAAACCATTAACAAACAGCTTACCGATATTTTAGATACCGAACAGGCAGCCGCACAAAAAGTGTATCCGCATTATTACGAACGATTTAAAAGCGATGGGGTAGAACACAACTTGTTTATTGGTAACAGTATTACACCCACACAAATTTACGATGTAGTTTATTTATATAATTTACGTTTGTGGCAGTTGCAAATACTTTGTAAAATGGTAATAATGCATCATAAAACCAAACAACACTTGCCGTTAAATATGGATTTAACAAGTTTGGTAATGGTTTACAACGAACCTATTTCTATAAAGTTTAGAATGGATGAAAAACGATTTGATGTAGAAAGTAATGATGATATTCGTTTTGAACTGATGAAAAAACGCTTGGCAAAAGCACATGTAAAAGATACAGCGGAACGTTTGGTTCAGGTTGATAAATTAACAGTGGTTTATATTAACGAAACAGATAAAGCGGACTATTTAAACTACTTTGATTTTTTAATAAAGCAAAATTATTTTACAGGCGAAATAGAATATTTAACTGTTGAAGATTTACAGGATATTACCAATTTAAAAGCTTTGCGCCTTACCATAAATACAGCTTTTAATATAGATAATTTTAAAATGTTTTCTTACACAGATTTTGTACACTATATAACTAAATTCGCATAAAAGCCAAACAAAAAGCAGCAACCGATATAATAATTCCAAACATAAAAACGGTGTACGAAATACTCAACATTTTGTATTTTTTGTTCAATACCAACCCTAAATAGTACAAATCTTTAATAAGGGTATCGTACAAATAATCGCGGTCTTTCATTAAATCGTTCATTGCATCATTAAAATCGTTCAGGCGCAGCTGATGAAAATTACCAAAAAACAGAATGTTGGCTTTACGTTGTTCAATATCGGTTTTTGTAATGGTTTTAGAACTTACTTTTGGTTTTGTTGCTAAAATGGTAAAAACAATAGTTACCACACTAAAAATTAAAAGCAAAAAAGTAGGAATAATTAAATGCGCGTTATTCGGACTGTCTAATTTTGGAATAATAGCCGTTAACGAAATAGATATAATTATGGAATTAACAGAAAGCAAAATGTTTGCTTTACTGTCTGCAATGGCACTTAACTGCGTATGATTGTTTAACGTTACACGAAAAAGGGTGTCTATACCTCTTTCTGGTCGCTCAAGTTTTTCAAGTTTTTTTTCTTTTAATTCTTTACTAGTACTTTTTTTATTAAGTTGTAATTTTTCTAAATTTAAACGTAGCTTATAAATATTTTTTTCCTTTTTTGGTTGCCAATGTGTTTTGGCATAATTGGTAAAATAATATTGGTTTTTGGTTAAAACATTTAAATTTTCTTTGCACCAGTCTGTATCTGTCAGCTTTTTGGTGCAAGTTGTTTCAATTTCTTTCTTTAATAAATCGCCAAGTTCGCTGTAATTATCTAACGTAAAATGATAAAAATCGGCATCTTTTAAACACATTTCCAATAAATTTGTAGGGAAATGAGTGTATTTTGTAGCCAAAATTAAGTCGCAAACTTGTTGTACGTTTACATTTTCAAACGAATGTTGCCCAATAAAATCTTTAAAAATACGGCAGCTTCTTTCTTCATGATTTTCAAATCCCTCAATGTAACCCGAATCGTGGAACCACGCTGCAAGCCTTAAACTGTGGGCATCTGGCTCTTCAATCAATTCGCCTTTAATCAGTTCGTTAACGGCAGTAACCACCCGTAAAGTATGTAAATAATCATGATAAATATATTCAGAAGATAGTTTATCTTTGAACAGGTTGAAAACGTATGCTTCGGCTTTTAATAAAAGTTCCATTGATGAATTTTTTACACATTAAAATTATGAAAATTAACTTACATATTACAAAGATTTTGTTTTTTGCTTTTGTCATTTTTTTGTTAAATGGCTGTGCGTCTTTTCATGAACAAGTGGGTAAGGATTTTTCTCGCGATATGATTACCAACAGCGGCAAGGGTAAATTGCAACATGAAATTGTGGTGGTGGGCGATGCCGGTAATGCTAACGAACCACAAGGACAACAATTGTTACAAACGGTTGAAAATTATTTAAAAAAGACAGAAAACGATAAAACCCTGCTTTTTATTGGCGATAATATTTATCCATTGGGTATGCCTGATGTTGAAGATAAAAATCGTTTGTTAGCAGAAGAAAAGCTGAATGCACAAATAAATTTAGCACAGTTTGTAAACGGAAAAACTATTTTTTTGGCAGGAAACCACGACTGGTATCACGGTTTAGATGGTTTAATGGAACAAAAAGCGTATGTAGAAAGTAAATTGGGAAAAAAATCGTTTATGCCTAAAAAGCATGATGCTATTGATGCGGTTGAGGTAAATGAAAAACTTACGCTTATAACCATAGACAGTGAATGGTTTATACAAAACTGGGATAAACACCCCAATATAAACGAAGAAAGTGCCATTAAAACTCGCGAAGATTTTTTTGAAGAATTTCGTAGTTTAATCAACAAAAATCAAAACAAGGTTACCGTTGTTGCTATTCATCACCCAATGGTTTCTAACGGAAATCATGGCGGTTATTTTTCTGCCCGCCAGCATTTGTATCCTTACAAAAACATACCATTGCCGGTGTTGGGAAGTATTGGAAACTATTTACGAAAAACATCGGGTGCCAGTCCGGCAGATATGCAGCATACTTATTACCGAATGTTAATTGATCGATTAAAAACCTTGACAAAAAATCAAGAACAAGTAATATTTGTTTCGGGACACGAACACAATTTACAATATATTGAAAACGATGGAATTAAACAGTTAATAAGTGGTTCAGGATCAAAAAAAGAAGAAACACGAAGCGTACAGCCTACAAGTTATACAATTGGCAGTTTGGGTTTTGCTACTTTAAAAGTTTACGAAGACAACCATGTGGATGTTTACATTCATAAAATGACTGATTCTGGAGAAGAAATTGTTTTTCAGAAAACCATTATGTGCCCTGACGATTACAATGTAAACTATCCCGAAGTTACAAAAACAAGTACCATGGCATCGGTATATCCTTTAGAAGCAACCAAAAAATCTGATACTTATCGCTTTTTGTTCGGTAATCATTACCGCAGCATTTACGGAACAAAAGTAAACGCGCCTGTTGCTAATTTAGAAACACTTTACGGTGGTTTAAAACCTTTAATTTCGGGTGGTGGCAATCAGTCATTGTCGTTAAGGTTAGAAGATAAAGAGGGTAAACAGTACGTAATGCGTGGCTTGCGTAAAAGTTCTAAACAATTTTTGCAATCGGCAATTTTTAAAAATACCTATATTGAAGATAAATTAGATGATACCTACGTGTTAGATTTTATCGATGATTATTACACTACATCACATCCGTACACAGCTTTTATTTTAGGACAGTTGTCAGAGGCTGTTGATTTGTATCACACCAACCCGAAACTTTTTTACGTACCCAAACAAAATGCTTTGGGCAAGTACAATGCTACTTACGGAAACGAATTATACATGATCGAAGAACGTCCGCATAAATCACAGGTTAATGTACCATCGTTGGGTAAAAATGGAGAAGATATTATTAGTACACAAGATTTACTGGTTAATTTAGAAAAAGACGAAAAATATAAGGTAGATGATAAAATGTATCTGCGTGCCCGAATGTTCGATTTTTTAATTGGCGATTGGGATCGTCATGCCGATCAGTGGCGTTGGGTTGAAAAAAAGATAGATAACCAGATAATTTATCAGCCCATACCAAGAGACCGCGATCAGGCTTTTGCAAAGATCGATGGAAAATTATTAAGACTTGCCAATAAGTTAAACCCTTTGCGCCATATGCAGCACTTTAAACCGAAGTACGGCAAACCGCGCTGGATAACAAAAACCGCTTTTCCGTTAGATAAAGTTTTTCTTCAAAATACCTCTTTGCAAGATTGGCAATTTGCGGCACAAGAAGTTGTAAACGGTTTAAACGATCAGGTTATAGAAGATGCTTTTAACAATTTACCAAAAGAAATTCGCAACCAATACAGCGATGATATCATTGAAATTTTAAAAGAACGCCGATCTAAATTGGTCGATTTTTCGACTAAATATCATAAAGAATTGTTTAAATACGGAATTGTTGTAGGCACAAACAAAAAAGATACATTTGTTGTAGATACTTCTAAAAACGAGGTAGTTATTAACCATTACCGCAACAAAAATGCAGGCGATACCTTAATGGCAACATATACATACCACCCAAAAACAACCAAAGAAATCTGGATTTATGGTTTAGACGATGACGATCATATTACAACAAATGGTGATAAATCGTCTATACGCTTAAAATTAATCGGTGGAAAAAATAACGATGTGTATCAAGTAGCATCAAAAACAAATACTAAAATTTTCGATTATGCTTCTAAACCCATAACAATAAAAGAAAAAGGAAATGCAAGCATAGTTTTGCGTAATCAGTACAATTTAAACCAATACGATTACCGCAAAGCACCTTTAAATGTATTGGCTATTTTGCCCGATGCAGGTTACAATCGCGACAATGGCGTAATGTTGGGCTTAAACGGAACATACACCATGAAAAAGTTCAATCAAAATCCGTATTCGCAAAAGCATCAGCTTCGTGTAAAGTTTAATTTTGCAAGTTCGGGTATTTTTGCAGCTTACAATGGTAGTTTTAAAGATTATTCAAACACGGGTTATTGGAATGTAGAAGTATTGGCTACTTCTTCTAATTTTACTAGAAATTTTTTCGGTATTGATAATTTAGCGGTGTACGATAAAAGTGCTTTTAAAGATAACTTTTACCGTGTACGCACTTCTCAAATAGATTTTAAACCGGCATACGAATGGAAGGGAAGAAACGGAAGTTCGTTTTTAATTGGTGCTACTTACGAATCTACCAAAATTGAAAAAACAAATAACAGGTTGATTGATGAACAACTTTTTACCCGTTTAAACGATTCGTACAATACCAGCGAATTTGTAGGTGCCCGATTGAAATATCAGTTCGAAAATTACGATAATACACAAGAACCAACCGTAGGTTTAGGTTTTATGCTGTTGTTTGGAAATCGCTTTTTTGTAGATGATTTCAATAAAACACATCAATATTTAAATACCAAACTAAATTTTGTAGTGCCTATTTCTAACGATAAAAAACTAACCTGGTCATCAACCTATTTATTAGAAAAGATTTTTGGCAATGATTATCATTTTTATCAAGCCGCCACATTAGGATCTAACAACGGTTTACGTGGCTATCGTCAGCAACGTTTTATGGGTGATACTTCGTTTGTAACTAGTCAGGATATTCGTTATAAAATGAAACATATAACCAATGGTGTGCTGCCTTTAAGTTATGGTATTTACGCAGGTTACGATGTAGGTAAGGTTTGGAATAACCTTAACCCTAATAACCAATGGTATCAAAGTTACGGAGGCGGTTTATGGTTAAATGTGTTAGATTCATTCACAGCTTATGGCGGTATGTTTACCAGTAAAGAAAATACGTTGATTAGTTTTGGTGTAGGTTTTACTTTTTAATTTAAGTTTAACTGAAAAACCTTTCCGCCTTTTTTACCTTTTTCGCTTTCGTCTGCCATAAAAAGTTGCTTGTCATTTTTAAAAGTAATGGCTTCTTTTTGCGATGAATGTCCTAATTCTTTAATGCTGATATTTTTTTGCTGAAAAGAAGCGTCGTTCTCAAACGGAATTAGCAAAACTTTATCATGCGTTAGCAAAGCAATTTCATTTTCGCTTTTATTAAGTGCAGCGCCTGTAATTGCACAGTTTCTGTATTCGTTACATGTTTTTAAAACAGCAATTTTTTGAGCTTTAAAATTTCCGTTTTTGTTTGGTATTTTGTAAACATAGAAGGTGCCATCGAACCCTTTGGCTCTGTTTTTTGTAAACAGATAAAAAGCATCATTAGTAGCTATAAAAGCTTCGCAATCATATAAAAGTTCACTTTTTTTTGGCGGAAAATCTGTTTGATCTTCGTAATAGAAAGTCGTTTCTTGCGAAACATTTACCGATTTAGATGTTAAAGAATCTGCCGAAACCTTTAAAATACGCAGATCTCTGCGCTCGTTGCTGTTATTGCCAAAATTACCAATGTAAATATTTCCGTTGGCATCTTGCGATAAATCTTCCCAATCGGTATTTTCCTGATTATTAACAGTAACGGTTTGTTCAAAAATTCCGTCGGTAGAATAAACATATAATTCCGATGGATTTCCTTTGTCTTGTAACATCCACAGTTTTTGGGTGGGCTGATGAAAAATCATACCAGAAACTTCTTTGTGTTTTTTATCTAAACTAAAAACTTCTTTAAAATTATTTTCTTGCGATTTTGTTGAACAAGCATATAATAAAGAAAAACTAAAAAAAGCGATGTATTTTTTCATATAGATGTATTATTTATTAAATATACAAAAAAGACCTTCTCTTTAAGGAAGGTCTTACGATTTTTAAGTTATATTAATTACTTGTTCTTTAACAAAATTTGATCTGTTGTTTTTGTTGTTTCGTAAAATAATATTTTTTGTATTTTCGTCTTTAGATTTATAAACTGTATTTAAAACTAAGGTAAAAGGCATCATGTTTAAATCTTCGGTTCCAAAAGTGTAAATTTCTGGTTTGCCATTGTTAATCACAGAAAATTCTAAATAAGTTAATTTATTTTTATGATATTTTTCATTCATAAAAGTCAAATCAATTTGGTAGCTTTCTAATGCTGTCTTTTCAATTTTACGCAATTCATCTGTTGAAATGTTTCCAGAAATGGTATAGTTAATGTTTGATTCACTAACGTACGCCATGGTTACAAGCCTTTTTATATTAGAACTATTATTTGCTTCAAGTTCTGTTTTAACTTCTTTAGCTATGATTTCTTGCGCATTTGCATAAAAACCGACAAATCCAATAATGCAACAAATAATTTTTTTCATGTTTTACGTTTTTTAATTGTAACGGTTATTTTAAATAATTAGTGTGTTAAAGGATACATAGTTTTATTAAAGAAATAAAAAAATGTAACTTTGAAATAAAAATTTTATGCGGAATTTGTTCCTTTTTTTATTATTAAATTCAAGTTTTGTTTTTTGCCAATCGACTAAAGATGAGGTGTTAAATTATCAAAAAAATTTAAATACAGAATATCTTACCGAAGGAAAATCACCCTTAAAAGAAAATGAGTTAGCAATTTTTAAAGGTTTAAACTTTTACAATTACAACCCAGATTTTGTAGTTTTAGCAACTTTGGAACGGTTGCCCAATGAAAAACCTTTTAAAATGGCAATTTCAAGCGGGAAAACTCAAAATTATATTCGCTACGGTATTTTAAAATTTAAAATCAATGAGAAAGACTTTCAATTAGAAGTATATCAAAATTTGAACTTAATTGCCAATGAAGAATATAAAAATTATTTGTTTTTGCCTTTTATCGATTTAACAAGTGGTGCCGAAACCTATGGTGCAGGAAGGTATTTGGATATAACCATTCCGGAAAATGACAGCATTTGGTTAGATTTTAACAAAGCGTACCATCCTTATTGTGCTTATACGGCAGGTTATTCGTGTCCTATAACGCCCGATGTGAATTTTTTAGAGATAGACGTAACAGCCGGCGTTAAATTTTAAATATGTATTACAACATTCACACACATCAGTCTATCAACCACCATTTGGTTACAGAAGTGGTTAACCAATACCCCAACGAAGTTAATTTAAGTTTAAAAACATTTTCTGTAGGTATTCATCCATGGTACATTAACGAAAGTTCTTTAAACACTGAACTAAATTTAATTGAAAAATACCTCACAAATTCAAATTGTAAAGCAATAGGTGAGTGCGGACTTCATAAACGGATCGATTTTTCGATAGATCTACAGAAAAAAGCATTAATTCCACAGTTAATTCTGGCAGAGAAATATAAAAAACCTGTAATTTTGCACTGCGTTTCGGCTTATCAGGAAATGATCCAAGTTAAAAAAGAATTAAAACTTACCGTTCCTTTGATTATTCATGGGTTTTCAAAAAATATTCAGGTAGCCGAAAGTCTTCTGAAAAACGATTTTTATTTATCATTTGGAAAGTATTTGTTGCGTAATCCCGAATTAGGTGCTGTATTGAAAAAAATTCCACTTGATCGACTTTTTTTAGAAACCGATATGATTGATGAGACCATTTTTGATGTGTATAAAAAAGCCGAAGAAGTTTTACAGCAAGATGTACAAAAGATAATTGAACAAAATTATTATAGAGTTTTTAACCCGTAATACGGAATCGATTTTTCGATCGAAGAACTATTACACAAATTTTTTAAAATGGCTGTTTGGCAAGAAAGAGCAGAATTATTATTTAAAGAAGAAGGCATTGAAAAACTAAAGAATGCCAATGTTTTAGTTGTTGGTTTAGGTGGTGTTGGATCGTTTGCAGCAGAATTTATCGCGCGTGCCGGTGTAGGTAACATGACAATTGTTGATGGCGATACTGTTGATATTACCAATATTAACCGACAGTTACCTGCTTTACATTCTACAGTAGGTTTGCCAAAGGTAGAATTAATGGCAACAAGGTTGTTAGATATTAACCCTGAATTGAATTTAACCAAAGTACAAGAATTTTTATCGCCCGAACGCGCTAACGAAATAGTTACAAGTGATTTTGACTATGTTTTAGACTGTATAGACAGTATTACGCCAAAATTGTATTTAATTGTTGCGGCTAAAAGGGCAGGCGTAAAAGTAATTTCAAATATGGGTGCCGGTGGAAAAATGCTTGCAGGTAAAGTGGTAGTAAAAGATATAAGTAAAACCGATGTTTGTCCGCTTGCTAAAGTAGTGCGAAAACGTTTGCGTAAAATGGGAATAAGCAGTGGGGTAAAAGCAGTATTTTCGTTAGAAAAGCCAGACGAAAGCAGTTTAAAAATGACCGATGGTTCTAATTTTAAGAAATCTTTTTTTGGTACAAACAGCTGGATGCCTTGTTTGTTTGGACTTCACAGCGCAGAAACAGTAATTAGATACTTGTTAAAAAAATAAAAAAGGTAGTATCTCACTAACTGTGTAAGTTGAAAAGTTATTCTGAAAAATT
>JBEBXO010000053.1:0-18638 GCA_040391585.1 Paenimyroides ummariense
CGTCACTTCGATTTCTATGACACCACCAAATAATTTTCATACACAGATTTATTTTTAATAACTGCATATATTCTGTGTATGATTTTATTTCTTACCGCGTTTAAGACGGACATTTTGTTTTTCCCTTCATCAACTTTTCTTTTAAAATAAGCAGCCATATCATTTTTTAAACGAATCGTACTTAAAGCTGCTAAATGCAGTACTTTTTTTAGCTCTTTGTCTGCCATAGTTGATATTCTTGGTTTGTAGTAAATAGACGAACCTGACCTGTGTTCAAAAGGGACTACTCCTGCAAAACAAGCCATTTTCCTTGCAGATGCCACTTCAGAGAATCCTTTGGTTTTAATAATCATTAATGTTGCCAATACTTTTCCTACTCCGGGAATAGAGATCATTCGGTTAAATTGTTCTTTTAAATCATCATTAGAAAAAATAAGCTCTGAAATCTTATCCTCTATAACCTTTATCTGTTTTTCTATTGTCTTGATTAATTGTTGATTAAGTTTAATAATCTCTTTATCTGCAATGTTTTTTAAAAACTCTAAATCTTGTATTTGGCGTAATAATCCGGATTTTAATTTCACCCGATGCCTTCTTTCTGTATTTAATAAAGATATTTTTTGAATATCAATACTAGTTGGATTCCATGCTTCTAAATCCATATGGTTCTTTTCAATAAACATACAAATTCTTTGAGCATCTATCTTATCGTTCTTACCGCGTAACAGCCCAATACTTCTCTTTAAATGTAAAGGATTTACAACAAAAACACTAAAATTGTTTACTGCCAAGAATTCATACAATGCAAAATTATATCTGCCAGTATTTTCCATTGCAATGATTGTGTTTTCATTGTTTTGAAAGGGTTTAAGCAACTTTTTAATAGCTTTTACACTATTATCTATTTGATAGTGTTGTAGCGAAGAATTTGATTTTACATAAAAATCTAATGTTAATTTACTGACATCAATGCCGATAAAAACTTTTTCCATATCTTTGAATTTAGAGAGATTAAAGAGAAACTTATCATTAACTCAACTCCTTTATAATGGGTCATTAGCCCGAATTTCTATTTGAGATTTTTTGATAAGAAGTGTTTAAGTCTAAATCGAAGTATGAGTTTTTCTCTGAGCGGGTGATAGTTTACTTAAACACTTTTCTCTTTATGATAAATTTACTTATTTTTATAGATACAAATCTAAAGGAGCGAAGTCGAGAGATCTCTTTTTCAAATTTCCAAACTACTCATCCTACTACTATTCCCCCTTTGGGGATTAGGGGGCTACGCCCAACAATACAAATGGGACTGGGGAATTACAGGTGGCGGCAGCACAGGCGAAATCGGTCGGGATTACCAAACCGAACAAATTTTTGATATTGCTATAGACAAAAACAACAATTACTATTTTTTGGCTAAAATAAAAAACGGTACCCCGCAATTAAACGGGCAACCGGTAACGGTATATGGCAACCCACAGGGCGGTAACGATATTTTTATTTTTTCAACCACCAGTAACGGTACGGTACGCTGGAGCCAGACAATTGGAGGAGGGGGGCAGTTTGATGCCGCCTATAAAATTGCGTTAGATAGTAATAACAATATTTATGTAGGTGTTTATGCAAATAATTATGCTACTAATGGCTATCCTTTTCATTTTAGCTCTACAGAAATTTTACCTACTACACCTCCCTATAATCCTAATGACCCACAGGGGTTAATACCACATGATGGTTATAAAACCAGTTATTTAGTAAAATATGATAATACAGGACAGTTTATATGGAAACGAGCCTTACAAGGTAATATAGGTTTTCCCAATATGCATTCTTCAATACATGATATTCTTGTAGACAGTAACGATAATATTCATTTTATTGTTGGTTTTTTACACGGTACCCATTTAAACAATACCGTAACAGTACCTACGCAATATAAATACGACAACACCACAGCTTGGGGGTATATTATGAAATATTATCTGGTGCGTTACACGGCTGCGGGACAGCTAATAAACAGTATGGCATTACCCATAGGAGATGGTTCTATGTTGGCTGAACCCAGTTTTACCTTTAAATACGATGAGCCTAATAACAGGTATTACATTGCAGGTTTTCGTTCGTATGTTAATTCAAACGAAGATATACCATTAACATACGGTGGCAGCGCCGTTATTAATAATGCTTACATACTGGCAATAAATGCTACCAACGGCAGTGAACTATGGCGTAGAGAAATGGAATCATCGGGGGTAATAAACGATAACCGAATTTACGATTTAGATTTAGATACCAACGGTGATATTTATATTGCGGGTGATCTTATGAAAGCAAATAGCGGAGATGTAACAAAAATAATCAATCCTAAAAACCCTACTGTTAATGCTTACACATTTAATATAGTATCATCTCAAGTTAAAATGCCGTTTGTTGCCAGGTTAAACAAAAACGGTGTGGTGCAATGGGCACGTACCCCAACTAATGATACAAGCAATAATTATTTTGGATATGGTTTGGTTATTAATGGTAACGAAGTAGGTTTGGCAACCAATGGTACCTATATGATTTGGGATAATTATAGCATGAACCAGCAATTTGTTAATGGTTTTCAGCCAGATCCTGTGTTAATACGTTTAAATAAACAAACAGGTACTGTTATAGGTATGCATAATATACAAGGTAGTATGAACTATAATATACTTACCGCTGTAGCTGTAGATAATTATGGAAATTATGTAGTGGGTGGTTCTTTTGTAGATAATATATTTACCAACAACTTTAACGGTGTACCCGAAAAGAACGGTAACGGAGCATATCATGACTTTTTTGTAGCCAAACTTACCAACCCGTTAAGCACCGATAAGTTTAACAAACTAAACGTAAACGTGTACCCCAACCCAACTACAGACATTATAAACATAGAAACCCAGGAAACCTTACAAAATTACGAGGTGTACAACGTACTGGGTCAACAAATACAAAGAGGTAGTTTTAACGGTACCAACCAGATAAACCTGCACGGCGCAGCAAGCGGTAATTACTTTATAAAAGTAACCACCACCCAAGGCAGTAATGCTACGGTACAGGTGATTAAAAAGTAAAAAGTGGTCAATTTTCAGTGGTCAGATTACTGACTGCTGTTTGCTGATTACATTTAAAACAGCAATATTATCGGGTAAAATCACTAAAATAAACAACCAACACATTAAGTAAAAACTTATCTAAAATTACTTAAGGTTATTTTATATTCTGTTGCAATATCGTTACCTTTGGTTTCATAAATTTCAAATAAATGAGCGCACAACATTTGTCAGATAGAATTAATAATTTATCTGTTTCGCAAACCTTGGCAATGGCTGCAAAAGCACGCGAATTAACTGCTTTAGGTAAAGATATTATAAGTTTAAGTTTAGGTGAACCCGATTTTAATACGCCCGATTTTATTAAAGAGGCTGCAAAAAAAGCCATTGATGAAAATTGGAGTAATTACCCACCAGTTGATGGTTATTTAGAGCTGAAACAGGCAATTGTAACAAAATTTCAACGCGATAACGGCTTAAACTATAAACCTGCAAATATTGTGGTTTCTACCGGTGCCAAACAATCGTTATACAATATTGCACAAGCAATGATTAATGAAGGCGACGAAGTTATCCTTCCGGCACCTTACTGGGTTAGTTATTATGAAATTATTAAAATGGCAGGTGGAATACCGGTTGTAGTACCAACGTCTGTTGCATCAGATTTTAAAATTACGCCCGAACAGCTTCAGCAGGCAGTTACACCGAAAACAAAAATGATGTGGTTTAGTTCGCCTTGTAACCCGTCAGGATCGGTTTATAACAGAGAAGAACTAACAGCTTTAGCAGATGTTTTAATGAAACGCGAAGATATTTTTGTGGTTTCTGATGAAATTTACGAACACATTAATTTTTCAGGTAGTTTTTGCAGTATTGCCTCTATTCCGGGTATGTTTGAAAGAACTATTACAGTGAACGGAGTTGCCAAAGCTTTTGCAATGACCGGTTGGAGAATTGGATACATTGGCGCGCCAGAATATGTTGCAAAGGCATGTACAAAACTGCAAGGACAGGTTACAAGTGGAGCAAATTCTATTGCACAACGTGCTACTATTGCAGCATTAGAGGCAAATCCGTCGGAAATTGGTTACATGGTTGAAGCTTTCCATAAACGCAGAGATTTGGTTTTAAATTTAGTAAACGATATTAAAGGGTTGGAAGTAAACGTGCCAGAAGGTGCTTTTTATGTTTTTCCTGATGTTTCGTACTATTTCGGTAAAACGTTAAACGGCGTATTGATTAAAAATGCCGATGATTTAGCTTTGTATTTGTTAGAATATGCTAATGTTGCCACTGTAACAGGCGATGCTTTTGGTAACCCAAACTGTATCCGATTATCTTATGCAACCAGTGAAACACTTTTAATTGAAGCATTTAAACGCATTAAAGAAGTTTTAAAAGAACAATAAATAATTTCTTTGTTATTCTGAATGAAACAGAGTGTAGTGAAGAATCTCTGGAAAAACAAACTAATTAAATTATTTCAATCAATAAAAAGATTGAATAATTCTTATTAATACATCACAAAAAAAATCCCGAAAGTAACTTCGGGATTTTATTTTAGTATTTTAAACTGATTATTTTGTTGCTTTAACAGCAATTTTCAATTTAATGTTATCATTAATAACTTTATCACCAGCTAAATCTTTCACAACAGATCCAGAGTTGTAGTTAACAGCAAATTTAGTTCTGTCAATTTCAAACTCATCAGATGCAATAGTAACATCAGCATCAGTAACAGTAACAGTAGCAGGGAATTTAATTCCGTGTGTAGCTTCTTTAATAGTTAAATTACCTTCAACCATTTGTTTGCCGTTTTCTTCGGTAACATTTGTAATTTCAAAAGTAGCTGTCGGAAATTTAGATACGTTAAAGAAATGGTCTGCATTTTCAGCAGTAGCACCTTTTAAATGTCCTTCTAAACCAGCTTTCATTTCTGCATCAGTAATATCAGTAACAACAATAGAATTCATGTCAATTGTAAATTTACCACCAGTAACAGCATTGTTAGTAACAAAAACCTGACCTTCTTTTAAAGCAATTGTTCCTGTATGTTGGTCACCAGAAACTTTACCACCAACCCAGTCAATTTTAGATTCCGCAACATTTGCGTTATATGTTACAGCATCAGCAGTTTGTGTTGTAGTTTCAACCGTTTCTGTTTCAACCGTAGTGTTTTCCTTTTTACAAGCTGTTAATGATAAAGCAGCTAATGCAACTAATGCAAATACATTTTTTTTCATATTAAAAATAGTTTTATTTATGCAAATATATCTAAAATCTTATTTAACCAAATTAAAAATAACATACTGGTGTAATTTCTTAACATAGATTAATTCTGTAGTACTGCCAATTTGTCCAAACAATCAAAGTGGCTTTACTTTTGTTAAGCAATAGTAGTTAAACATGTATAGTAATGGAAAACGAAGAATTAAAAGAGCAAGATATACAGCAAAACGCTGAACAAGAAATAAATGCTGAAAATACCGAAACAGCAGATCAATTACCTGAAAATGAAAAGTTAGAAGAACAACTGGCTACAGAGAAAGACAAGTTTTTAAGATTGTTTGCCGAGTTTGAAAACTTTAGAAAACGTACAGCTCGTGAACGATTAGAGTTGTTTGCAACAGCTAATGAAGACGTTATGAAAGGTATTTTACCTGTTTTAGATGATTTTGACAGAGCTATTGCACAAATGGAAACATTAGGTGAAAGTGAGCATCTGACAGGTTTTAACCTTATTTCAACAAAATTGCGTGACAATTTGTCGGCTAAAGGATTAAGTTTGGTAGAAATTAACAAAGGTGATACTTTTGATGCCGATATAGCCGAAGCAATTACGCAAATTCCTGCTGGCGATGAGTTTAAAGGAAAAGTTTTTGATGTTGTTGAAAAAGGATATAAGTTAGGCGATAAAATCATCCGCTTTCCAAAAGTTGTTATCGGACAATAGTATTATTTAAAATGAAGAAAGATTATTACGAAATATTAGGTATTGATAAAAGTGCCGATGCAGCTGCTATTAAAAAAGCATACCGCAAAAAAGCAATTGAATTTCACCCTGATAAGAACCCAGGCGATAAACAAGCCGAAGAAAATTTTAAACTGGCTGCAGAGGCTTACGAAGTCTTAAGTGATGCAGACAAAAAAGCACGTTACGACCAATACGGGCATGCTGCTTTTGAAAACGGCGGTGGTTTTGGCGGTCATGGAGGCTTTAACAACATGGAAGATATTTTTAGTCAGTTTGGCGATATTTTCGGTGGCGGTTTTGGTGGTTTCGGCGGTTTTGGCGGCGGTGGCGGACCACGTCGTGTTAAAGGATCAAACCTGCGTATTAAAGTAAAACTAACTTTAGAAGATATTGCAAACGGTGTTGAAAAAAAGGTTAAAGTAAAACGCAAAATGCAGGCGAGTGGGGTAACCTATAAAACCTGTAATACATGTAACGGATCGGGGCAGGTAATGCGTGTTCAGAATACCATTTTGGGGCGTATGCAAACATCTTCACCTTGTCCTACTTGTCAGGGATCAGGTCAAATTTTAGATCACAAACCACAAGGAGCAGATACCGACGGAATGATAACTTCAGAAGAAACGGTATCAATTAAAATCCCGGCAGGGGTTTCAGACGGTATTCAGTTAAAAGTTTCAGGAAAAGGGAACGATGCACCTGGGGCAAACAGTATTCCTGGAGATTTAATTGTAGTAATTGAAGAAATAGAACACGAGTTTTTAAAGCGCGAAGGCGAAAATATTCATTATGATTTATATTTGAATATTGCCGATGCTGCTTTAGGTGGATCTAAAGAAGTGGAAACGGTTAATGGTAAAGTACGCATTAAAATTGAAGAAGGTATTCAGTCAGGAAAAATTCTTCGATTAAAAGGCAAAGGTTTACCAAGTTTAAATGGTTACGGAAACGGCGATTTCCTAATACACATCAACGTTTGGACGCCTAGAAAATTAACAAAAGAACAAAAAGATTTCTTCGAAAAAATGAAGAATGACGAGAATTTTATACCACATCCTCAAAAAGGAGATAAAAGTTTTTTTGAAAAAGTAAAAGAAATGTTTTCGTAATACAAAAAAATATTGTAAGTTTGTGTTACACTTATAAAACGGTGGATTTTCTTTTTCATAGCAATTTTTCCCATCCTTGTGCAAACAAGGATGGGTTTTTTTTAACTACTTTGTATCTTTGTAACTTTAATTAGTTTAAAACTATGAAACCAATATTACAGGTAAATAATGTTGTAAAAAAGTATGGTGAAAAAACCGCTTTAAACAACATATCTTTAGCCATACCGCAGGGCAGTATCTTTGGTCTGTTGGGACCTAACGGAGCGGGTAAAACTTCATTAATTCGTATAATTAACCAAATAACTTTTCCCGATAAAGGCGAAATTTTATTAGATGGCGAAAAACTGAATCCTACCCATGTAAAACACATTGGCTACATGCCCGAAGAACGTGGCTTATACAAAAGTATGAAAGTAGGCGAACAGGCTTTATATTTGGCACAGTTAAAAGGAATTTCTAAAAATGAAGCTAAAAAACAATTGAAATATTGGTTTGATAAATTAGAAATTGGCGATTGGTGGGATAAAAAAATCCAAGAACTTTCTAAAGGTATGGCACAGAAAATTCAGTTTGTGGTTACGGTACTGCATCAGCCAAAATTATTGATTTTTGATGAACCTTTTTCAGGATTCGATCCCGTAAATGCCAACATTATAAAAGACGAAATTTTAGAGTTGAAGCAAAAAGGCAGTACCATTATATTTTCTACTCATCGTATGGAAAGTGTGGAAGAACTTTGCGATGAAATTGCATTAATTCACAAATCAAACAAATTATTAGACGGTTCTTTAATCGATATAAAAAAACAATATAGATCCAATACATTTGATTTAGGAATTAACACCCAGAACGAACAGCAACTGAAAAATTTCTTGCATACAAAATATCAAATCGAAGACACATTTTTTAAATCTCTTGATAATGAAGTGAAATTGTCTGTAAATTTAAATCAGAAACCGGTTAATGAATTATTGCAAGATTTAATTCCTTTTGGGCAACTTACCCATTTTTCTGAAAAAATTCCGAGTATCAACGACATTTTTATTCAAACCGTAACCAATAACTAATGGGCGTTCTATCATTAATTATCAAAAGAGAATTCATTTCTAAAGTACGAAATAAGTCATTTATTGTAATGACATTTGTTAGTCCGATTATTTTTGTGGCAGTTGCAGCCTTAATTGGCTATTTAAGTTCCATGAAAACCGAAGTAAAGCATATTGGTATTCACGATGAAACCGGATTATTTATCAATGAATTTAAAAGCAATGAAAGTTACAAATACCACGATGTTTCTATAATTGATCCAAAAATTTTAAAAGACAGTGTTTCGCAGGCAAATTATGAAGGTGTTTTGTTTATTCCAAAGAAAAATAATTTAAAAGACTACGAAAAAGCTATAGAATATGTTTCAGAAGACAGTCCCAGCATTGGTTTTATTGCCGATGTAGAATCGAAGCTTTCAGAAAGATTACTTCGCAAAAATTTAAGTAACCAAGGTGTTGATACGGTTTTGTTAGACAATTCTAAAATCGATGTAACTATGCACTTAACCAAAGCGTCGGGAGAAGAAACCGTTAAAGGTTTAAACGAAATGAAGGTGGCTGTTGGATCTGTTTTCGGATATTTAATCATGATGTTTATTATTATTTACGGAAACATGGTAATGCGTAGCGTGATCGAAGAAAAAACCAACCGAATCATTGAAATTATTGTATCATCAATAAAACCGATACAATTAATGATGGGAAAAATCATTGGAACTACCTTGGCTGGTATTTTACAGTTTGTTATCTGGGCAGTTGTTGGATCCATTTTGTTGGTTATTACCAATATGGTTTTTGGTCTAAATACATCTACACCAACCACAGAATTTGCTATGGAATCGACAAAATTAATGGATGTTAAACTGTATTTTGCCGAATTTTTGAAACTTCCGTTGTTCAGTATGGCAGTTTATTTCTTAATTTATTTCATTGGCGGATACTTTTTATACAGCTCATTATATGCGGCAATTGGTGCAGCGGTTGACAACGAAACCGATACGCAACAGTTTATGTTTCCTGTAATCATGCCGTTAATGTTGGGTGTTTACATTGGTTTTTTTACCGTAATGAACGAACCACACGGTACCGTAGCCACTATTTTTTCTATGATTCCGTTTACATCACCCATTGTAATGTTAATGCGTATTCCGTTTGGCGTGCCGTTTTACGAAATTGCACTTTCAATTGCACTTTTATTTGCTACCTTTATAGCTATTGTTTGGTTAGCGTCAAAAATTTACCGCGTAGGAATTTTAATGTATGGCAAAAAACCAACTTGGAAAGAACTTATAAAATGGCTTAAATATTAAATATGGCTAAAATTTTAATTATAGAAGACGAAGCTTCCATCCGCAGAGTATTATCTAAAATATTGGCAGAAGAAAACGATCAGTATGTCGTTTTTGAAGCTGCCGACGGAGAAGAAGGTTTAGAAAAAATAAAAAACGATGATTTTGATTTAGTTATTTGCGATATTAAAATGCCTAAAAAAGACGGTGAAGAAGTGTTGCACGAAGCTAAAAAAATCAAACCAGAAACGCCTTTTATTATGATTTCTGGTCATGGCGATTTAGAAACTGCTGTTAATACCATGCGTTTGGGAGCTTTTGATTATATATCAAAACCACCCGATTTAAACCGATTGTTAACAACTGTTCGCAATGCGTTAGACAATAAACTGCTGGTGGTAGAAAACAAACGTTTAAAGAAAAAGGTAAGTAAAAATTACCATATGATAGGCGAAAGCACACCAATTCAACAAATAAAAGATATGGTTGATAAGGTTGCCGAAACCGATGCACGCGTTTTAATTACCGGTCCAAACGGAACAGGTAAAGAATTGGTTGCGCATAATCTGCACGAAAAAAGTAATCGGGCACAATTTCCATTGATCGAAGTTAACTGCGCTGCAATTCCGTCAGAGTTAATAGAAAGTGAATTGTTTGGTCATGTAAAAGGTGCATTTACATCGGCAGTTAAAGACCGAGCAGGGAAATTTGAAGCAGCCGACAAAGGAACCATTTTTTTAGATGAAATTGGCGATATGAGTCTGGCTGCACAAGCAAAAGTTTTGCGTGCCTTGCAAGAAAATATCATTACAAGAGTAGGTGCCGATAAAGACATTAAGGTTGATGTACGTGTAATTGCGGCAACCAATAAAGATTTGCGTAAAGAAATTGAAGAAGGCAGATTTCGTGAAGATTTATACCACCGATTGGCTGTAATATTGATTAAAGTACCATCTTTAAACGATCGCAGAGATGATATTCCGCTGTTAATTGAACATTTTACCAAAAAGATTGCCGAAGAAAACGGTAGTGCACAAAAAACTTTTTCTGCCGATGCTCTTAATCTTTTAAAAGAATACGATTGGACAGGAAACATTCGTGAACTGCGAAATGTGGTAGAACGACTGATTATTTTAGGAGGAAAAGAAATTTCAAAATCCGATGTAGAACTTTTTGCGTCAAAATAAAAACAATGAATTTAAAAAAGATAAACCCTAATTTACAACAGGCTTTAATTGAAAACGGTTTAACCGAAGCTCCCAACGTTATTAAAGAAGCTTTTGGGACAATAAAATCGGGTAACGATGTTGTATTGATTATAGAAGATCAAAAAGAACGCGAACAGGCTGTTGCTATATCTGTTATCCAACGTTTAGAAAAAGCTGTTATGCTGTCGCCACGTGCTTTGGTAATTGTAGAAGACAAACCGCAGGCTTTAGAAATGGAAACTGTTTTTAAACAACTGGCTAAATATACCGATTTGCGTATCTTTATGACTCATGATAAAACGGATTTAGATGAAGATAAAAACCAAATTTCTGTAGGAATTGATGTACTGATTGGTACCCCCGAACGCTTAAGTTTTATGTTTGGTAATGCAGGTTTTGATGTAAATCAATTAAAAATGCTGGTAATAAATAATACCGATGAATTATTGCGTTTGCGTCATGATACTCGTTTGTACCGTTTGTCTGAAAGTATTGGTAAAACACAGCGTTTATATGTAACAGAACAAGAAACCGAACGTTTAGAAATTTTTGTCGATAAAACTATGTTAGATAGTTACTGGTTTTCTGATGATGATTTTGAAAAGTTAGATTTTGAAAATGAAATATAAAATTATGAAGTATAAAAAAACAGAGCATTCGCTCTGTTTTTTTGTTGATGTATATTTTGTTTACTTCGCTATATTAACAGCTCTGGTTTCTCTAATTACAGTAACTTTAACCTGACCTGGATACGTCATTTCCGTTTGAATTTTCTGTGAAATCTGGAATGATAAGTTTGATGCTAATTCATCTGAAACTTTTTCGCAATCTACAATAACACGTAATTCTCTACCAGCCTGAATGGCATAAGCGTTTTTAATACCGCCAAATCCGTAAGCAATATCTTCTAAATCTTTTAAACGTTGAATGTACGAATCTAAAACTTGTCTGCGAGCACCTGGTCTTGCACCTGAAATAGCATCACAAACCTGAATAATAGGCGAAATTAAAGCGGTCATTTCAATTTCATCGTGGTGCGCTCCAATAGCATTACAAACTTCTGGTTTTTCACCATGTTTTTCTGCCAATTGCATACCTAATAAAGCGTGTGGTAAATCACTTTCTGTTTCGGGTACTTTACCAATATCGTGTAATAAACCAGCGCGTTTTGCCAATTTAACGTTCAAGCCTAATTCGGCAGCCATTAAACCACAAAGTCTTGCAACTTCACGAGAATGGTGTAATAAATTCTGACCGTAAGAAGAACGGTATTTCATACGTCCTACCATTTTAATTAATTCAGGGTGTAAACCGTGAATTCCTAAATCAATAACGGTACGTTTACCGGTTTCAATAATTTCTTCGTCAATTTGTTTAGCCGTTTTCGCAACTACTTCTTCAATACGTGCTGGGTGAATACGACCGTCTGTAACCAATCTGTGAAGTGATAAACGGGCAATTTCTCTTCTTACTGGATCAAAACAAGAAAGAATAATTGCTTCAGGTGTATCATCTACAATAATTTCTACACCTGTAGCGGCTTCTAAAGCACGAATGTTTCTACCTTCTCGGCCAATAATACGTCCTTTTACATCGTCTGATTCAATATTGAATACAGATACGCAGTTTTCTATAGCTTCTTCTGTACCAACACGTTGAATAGTGTTTATAATGATTTTTCGAGCTTCTTGTTGAGCGGTCATTTTGGCTTCTTCAACAGTATCCTGTATATAAGCCATTGCTTGTGTTTTCGCTTCGGCCTTTAAGCTGTCTACCAATTGCAGTTTAGCTTCATCGGCAGTTAAACCGGCAATTTGTTCTAGTTTTTCAACCTGAACGCGGTGCATTTTTTCTGTTTCTTCTTGCTTTCTCTCTAAAGATTCTAGTTTTACTTCGTAATCTTTAATAGTTTTTTCGCTTTCTTCTGCTGCTTTTTTGGCACGATTTAATTCACTTGAAACTTGCGATTCTTTATCACGTGTTCTTTTTTCGGCTTCTGCCATTTTTTTATCTCTCGATAAAATAATTTGTTCGTGTTCTGATTTTAATTCAATGAACTTTTCTTTTGCCTGAAGAATCTTGTCCTTTTTAATTGTTTCGCCTTCTGCGCGTGCATCTTTTAATATTACTTTGGCCTCGTTGTTTGCGTTTTTAATTATAGATGATGCGTTGTTTTTTTCAAGGTATTTTGCAATTGCAAAACCAATACCCGCACCCACTATAATTGCACAAATAATAAATATTGCTGTTTCCATTAGTGTGTAAATAGTTAATAAAAAAAGCCCACATTAGAAGAGTTGCATAAACTCTGGAAAACAAGTTTTGAGTTATCTTGCCGTTCAAGGATCCATTCTAGATGGCTTGCTTTAGTGGCAATGGTTCACCCATTTTAATTTGTTAGTGTTGAGTTTATCAAACAGAAGCTAATGTGAGCAGTATTTTTCAGCCTAAATAAAAGCTGTTACTTTATATGATGTTTTAATAAAATATGATCTAAACCTTTATTAAATTCAATTAGTTTTTCTTTAGAATCTTCTAAACCTTCTTCGTTTTGTATTCTATTTTGTTCTACCTGCGAGGCAAACTGTAAAGCACAAAATGCCAAAACATCTTGTTTGTCGCGCATTTCAAAATTTTCTTCGAGCTGTAAAGTCATTGCTTCTATTTTTTTTATGGCAGCACGTATACCTTCTTCTTGTTCCGGATTAACGGTTAAAGGATACACCCTGTCTGCAATAGAAACTTTTATCTTTAATTTTTCCATAAACAATTAATCTATTTTTGTTAATTGTGATATGCAATGATCTATTTCCCGAACTAATGAATTTATCTTTAGTTTTGTTTCTTTTTTAAAATCTTCACTGCCCAATAACGCATTTGCCATTTTTAAATTGTCATACTGTTTTTGCAAATCGGTATGTTTTTGCTGCAAAATTGTTTGCTGTGTTTGGTATTGTAAAAGTTCAACTTTTAATTGATCGTTTTCTTTTACAACTTTTTCCAAATGCTGTATCAGTTTGTGTAACTTGGTTTCAATCGATAAAGTGATATCACTAAGTTTTTCCATTATACAACACTTAAATAATTATACAAATTTACTATTCTTTCATCGAAAATAAAAAAAAAAAATGAAATAAGCACGCTTTATTTATTTTAATTTAGTTAAACATTTCTATAAATGTATTTATTTTTTTGTTATCTTATTCGTAATTAAAATTTTAAGTATGGGTTACCGATTTTTATTTTTACTGCTGATATCTGTTAATTGTTTTGCACAACAAAAGAATAGTGCTGAATTTGATGTTCCTATTAAAATACCTTTATTGGTAGCGGGCAGTTTTGGTGAATTACGACCAAATCATTTTCATGCCGGTGTAGATTTTAGTGCTAATTATAAAGTTGGCGATCCTGTTTATGCCCCTGCCGATGGTGTTGTAAATCGGTTAAAAATAAGCAGTTTTGGTTACGGAAAAGCCTTGTATTTAAAACATAATAATGGCTACACAACTGTTTACGGACACTTGAGTGCTTATAACGATAAAATTGCTACTTACGTAAAAGCTGAACATTACGAACAAAAAAAGTTCGAAATAGAGTTGTTTCCTCTAGCGAACGAACTTCCTGTAAAAAAAGGCGATATTATTGGATATATTGGCAATACCGGTGGGTCGGGCGGGCCACATCTGCATTATGAAATTCGCGATACAAAAACCGAACATATTTTAAACCCTATTGCCGTTTCTTTGAAAGACAGAATTACCGATACCGAACAGGCAATTATTAACGGTGTTTACGTGTATCCGTTAACAAATGAAACAATAATTAACAACGGAAATTCGTTTTTTGAAGTAGCTTTAAACAAGGTCAATAATACATATAACAGTGAAACCATTCAGGCAAAAGGATCCATTGGTTTTGGAATTAACACGCACGATACGCAAAATGGTAGTCGTGGTAAAAACGGAATTTATAAAATTGTTACTTATTTAAACGGATCGAAGTATTTTGAGGTGGTTTTTGATGAATTTTCGTTCGATGAATCTAAATATCTTAATCAGTATATCGATTATAAATATTATCAGTTGACAGAAAATCGAATTCAAAAACTGTTCATTGTGAACGATCTGCCTTTAAGTTTAATTAAAACTAAAAAGAACAACGGACAAATTCCTGTGAACGAAGCGGCTGATTTTAATTTTAAAATAGAAGTTTTTGATGCGCACAACAATAAACAAACCATAAATATTCCTATAAAATATCACGATTATCAAACACCAGAAAAAGCCAAACCAGAAGGCAAATATATTGATTATTTAAAGGATTATGCGTTTGAAGAGAAAAATGTTTCGGTTGAATGGGATGCACGTACTTTTTTTGAAGATGTTTATTTAAACATAGATTTTGCAGATAATGCACTTGTTTTACATAAAGATGAATATCCAATTCAGAAAAATATCAACATAAAAATGATCGTTCCAAATGATTATCCAAACAAAGACAAAACGTTTATAGGGAAAACCGACGGTAAAAAGATTAAATTTTTTGATATTTGGAAACGCGATAACGATTTCAGAATTCGTACAAAAGAACTCGGAACCTACAAATTAGTGCAAGATACAGAAGATCCAATTGTTCGTTTTACAAGCAGTGAGAATGAATTTACCGCAGACGACGCCCTGGTTTTTGAAATTGAAGACAAACTTTCGGGAATTGATACCTACAACGGATATTTAAACAATGAATGGATTTTATTTGATTATGATTACAAAACAAAGAAATTAATTCATAAATTAAGCGATAAAAAATTTACAGCCGGTACCAATACTTTACGATTAGAAGTTACCGACCGTGTTGGAAATAATACTACATTTGAACAAACGATCGTTGTTAACTAAATAAAATATTTTGAACAAAAGCATATACGTTTTTTCGGTTTCTATCATTTCTGCATTGGGTTTTTCACAAACAGCTCAAATTAAAGGTGTTGTGTTAAACGAACAAGATTCGCCCGTGCAAAATGTATTGGTACAAACACAAAATCAACAGGTTTACACCAACGCCAACGGATTTTATTTTTTAGAAGTTTCTCCGGCAGAACAAATAACCATAAAGTTTCAGGCAGAAGCTTACCAAACGGTTACTTATACCGAATCATTAAAAGAAAATCAGTCTTTTGAACTGAATATCCGTTTAACCGAACATACCGAAGAGTTAACCGAATTGGTAATCGATAAAAACGAACGCCAGAGATTTGAAGGTACAACCATTATTTCGCCCGATGTTATTCGCCGAATTCCCGGAGCAAATGCCGGTGTGGAAAATATCGTGAAATTAATGCCCGGAGTTTACTCCAACAACGAACTTTCAACCGGATATAATGTTCGCGGTGGTAATTTTGATGAAAATTTAGTGTATGTAAACGAGATTGAAGTGTATCGCCCGTTTTTAATTCGTTCTGGTCAGCAAGAAGGTTTAAGTTTCACGAATACTTCAATGACCGATAAAGTCGATTTTTCTTCAGGTGGATTTCAAGCAAAATACGGCGATAAAATGTCGTCTGTATTAGATATTACCTACCGCAAACCAAATCAATTCGGCGGCCAGTTAGATGCCAGTATTTTAGGTGGCGGTGTTACGGTTGATTTAGCGTCGAAAAATCAGAAATGGACAGCCATTACAGGTTTCAGATACAGAAATAATGCTTTGCTGGTAAATTCACAAGATGTAGAGGTGGATTATAAACCACGTTATTTAGATGCACAATCGTTAATAACTTTTCAACCATCGGCAAAATGGGAGTGGAGTGTACTTTTAAATGCCTCTTCTAACGTTTACGAATACACACCACAGGTTAAACGTACTAAATTTGGAACCATTGGCGATGCAAAAGAAATGCAGGTTTACTATCAAGGCAGCGAAATAGATCGTTACCAAACGTATTTTGGGGCATTTAAAGGAGTTTTTAAACCAAATTCAGAAAACAACTATAAAGTAATTGCATCGGCATATCACACCAAAGAACAAGAATATTACGATATTTTCGGGCAGTATAATTTGGGTAATGTAAGTGGCGATTTAGGCGGAAATGTAGGCGAAGTTGAATATACTGTTGGTTTGGGATCGCAATTAAATCACGGTAGAAATAATTACGATGCCTTAATTGTTAGTGCCGAAGTAAAAGGACAGCACAAACGCAATGAAAATGAAATAGAGTGGGGCGTACGTTATGTAAGTGAAGATATTCGCGACCGTTTGGTGGAATGGGAAGTGGTTGATTCGGCAGGATTTTCTTTGGCAAATCCGTATTTTTCAACGCCAAACAATCAACCTTACGAGCCTTATCACGGTGAATTACAGCCTTACCAAAATGTTCGTGGAACCAATTTTGTTCAGATTAACAGATTAAACGGATTTGCGCAATGGAGCAAACGCGGAGCAATTGGCGAACATGAAACCTTTATAAATATTGGTGCACGCGCACATTATTGGAATGTTGATGCAGAAGGTTACCAAACATCAAACGCACAAGTAACTGTTAGTCCGCGCGCGCAATTTGCTATTAAGCCTAATTGGGATAAAACCGATATGGTTTTCCGTTTGTCGGGTGGTTTGTACCACCAACCACCAAGTTACCGCGAATTACGTGCAATGGATGGATCGATCAATCCCAACGTAAAAGCACAGCAGTCTATTCACGTGGTTTTATCGAACGATTACAGTTTTAAAATAAAAAGTACACCGTTTAAACTATTTACCGAACTGTATTATAAGAATTTATCGAATGTAAATACCTATACTTTAGAAAATGTTCGCATACGATACAGAGCCGATAATAATGCCGAAGCCTATGTTTATGGTGCCGATGTACGTATTAACGGAGAGATTGTTCCGGGAATTGAATCGTGGTTTTCTGTGGGATATTTAAAAAGCGAAGAAAATTATAATGAAAAAGGATTTATTGCCCGCCCAACCGATCAGCGTTTAAAATTAGGTTTAATGTTTCAAGATTATATGCCTGCAATTCCCAATTTAAAATTGTATTTAAATCAGGTTTACAATACGCCTTTGCCGGGTGGTTCGCCATCGTATGTTGATCCGTATGATTATCAGTTGCGATTGAAAAATTACATGAGAACCGATGCAGGTTTTTCGTACATTTTTAAAGATCAAACTTTTAAATCAGATAAAAAATGGTTGCAACCTTTTGAAGAAGTGGCTTTAGGTTTTGAAATTTACAATCTTTTTAACAACGAAAATGCCATTACAAATACGTGGGTGCGCGATGTTTATTCTAAAGTAATGTATGCCATTCCTAACCGTATGACTATGCGTACTTTTAATTTAAAACTAAATATGCGTTGGTAGAATAATGTAAATTTGTTAAAAGATAATTATTTAATTATGATATAATGAGTTCCAGTTGTTTGGGACTCATTTCATTTTAATTTTTTTCGTTACTTATCGTTAATCTTTTACTAGTTTTTTAATCACCATTCCTTCAGTTGTATCAATATGTAATAAGTAGGTTCCTGCTGCAAGTGTAGAAACATCTAATTGTATTGTAGATTCATTTGTGTACATTTTGGTATAAATCAATTTGCCGTTTACATCAAAAACAGTTATTCTTTCTACTTCAATATTTTCGGTATTTGTAATGTTTACTATATTTTTAGCAGGGTTTGGATATAAATTAAATTTATCAGATATAAAATCTTGTGTACTTAATGGTATCGTATTTACTGCAGATATAACTAAATTATCGTATTTATAGACCGGAATTGTAGCTTGGCTACCAATTATATTACTATTTTTTAGTAAAAGAGAGGATAATTTTATATTGGAGTCCAAATTGCAAATTCTAATTAAATTATGGGATGGAATATATTAGCCCCCTATAAAGCTGGAGTGAAATTAAGAAATTAATTATATAACTTT
>JBEBXO010000054.1:0-18606 GCA_040391585.1 Paenimyroides ummariense
CTCCTTACATCTATATGGAGCGTAATGGTATTCACATTATCAATCTATATAAAACTGCAGCTAAAATAGAAGAAGCTAACGAAGCTTTAAAGAAAATCGCTGCATCAGGTCGTAAAGTATTATTCGTAGCGACTAAAAAACAAGCAAAAGATATCGTTGCTGAAAAAGCAGCAGCAGCTAACATGCCTTACATTACTGAGCGTTGGCCAGGTGGTATGTTAACAAACTTCGTTACGATCCGTAAAGCTGTTAAAAAAATGGCTTCTATCGATCGTATGAAAAAAGACGGTACATTTATGACTCTTTCTAAAAAAGAGCGTTTACAAGTTGACCGTTTACGTGCTAAATTAGAAAAGAACTTAGGTTCTATTGCTGATATGACACGTTTACCGGCTGCATTATTTGTAGTTGATATCAAAGCTGAACACATCGCAGTAAAAGAAGCTCAAAAATTAAACATTCCAGTATTTGCAATGGTTGATACAAACTCTGACCCACGTGAGGTTGATTATGTAATCCCGGCAAATGACGATGCTTCTAAATCAATCGATAAAGTATTATCTTTAGTAACTGGTGCTATCATTGAAGGAAATTCTGAAAGAAAATCTGAAAAAGAAGAAGCAGCTAAAACTGAAGCACAACCTACTGCTCAAGAGTAATCTTAACAGTATCTTAAAGTCGTTATGCTGATGGTTTCATATTTTTGGATCTGTCGCTAACGACTTTTTTCTATTTAAAAAATTAACTAATTATTTAATTCTCAATACAATGGCAAATATTACTGCTGCAGACGTAAATAAATTAAGACAAGTTACAGGTGCCGGAATGATGGACTGTAAAAAAGCTTTGGTTGAAGCTGAAGGAGATTTTGATAAAGCAATCCAAATCTTACGTGAAAAAGGACAAAAAGTTGCTGCTAACCGTTCAGACCGTGAGTCTTCAGAAGGTGCTGCTGTTTCTTTTATCAACGCAGACAACACTAAAGGTGCAATTATTACTTTAAACTGTGAAACAGATTTCGTAGGTAAAAACGAAGCTTTCGTTTCTTTAGCTAAAGAATTGGTTGAAAAAGCAATTAACTTCGACTCTAAAGAGGCTTTCTTGGCTTCTCAATACAATGATTCTATGACAGTTGCCGATAAATTAATCGAGCAAACTGGTGTTATTGGTGAGAAAATTGAAATCGGTGGTTTCGAAATTTTAGAAGGTGCTTTTGTTGGAACTTATGTTCACGGTAACAAAATTGCTGCTTTAACTGCATTATCATCTAAGATTGATAACGCGGAAACGTTAGCAAAAGATGTTTCTATGCAAGTTGCTTCAATGGGTGCTGATACTTTATCTTACAAAGATTTTGATCCTACATTTGTAGCTAACGAAACTGCTGCACGTATTGCGGTTATCGAAAAAGATAACGAAGAATTGGCACGTTTAGGTAAAACATTAAAAAATGTACCTCAATACATTTCTTACGCTCAAATTACACCAGAAGTGTTAACTAAAGCAGAAGAAGATGCTAAAGCAGAATTAAAAGCAGAAGGTAAACCAGAGCAAATTTGGGATAAAATTTTACCAGGAAAAATCGCTCGTTTCATTTCTGACAACACTACGTTAGATCAAGAAAAAGCGTTATTAGACCAAAACTTTATCAAAGACGATTCTAAAAAAGTTGCTGACTATGTTAAAGGATTCAATGTTGAAATCGCTGGTTTCAAACGTGTAACTTTAGGATAATTCATTCTTTTTTACAGATAATAAAAACCCAAATCAAACGATTTGGGTTTTTTGTTGTTTTATGTTTTCTGAAAGTCATAACAAAAGTAGTGACTTTGAATAAATTAAAGCTTTTAGATATATTTGTAAAAATAATAATGCTATGGAAAATATTAGATGTAATTGGGTTTCAAACGATGAATTATACATAAAATACCACGACGAAGAATGGGGTAAACCAGTTTATGACGATGAAACTATTTTTGAATTTTTAGTATTAGAAGCCTTTCAAGCGGGTTTAAGCTGGATTACGATTTTAAAGAAACGCGAGAATTTCCGCAATGCTTTCGATCAATTCAATTATAAAAAAATAGCCCTTTATACTCATGAAAAAGTAGAAGAATTAATGCAGAATGCTGCTATAGTTCGCAATCGTTTAAAAATTTTGGCTGCTATTAATAACGCACAACGTTTTATGGAACTGCAACAAGAGTTTGGAAGTTTTTCTAATTATATTTGGGGCTTTGTAAACCATAAACCAATTGTAAATGCTTTTGAAAGTATTTCGCAAGTGCCTGCTACTACCGAAATTTCTGATGCGTTAGCCAAAGATTTAAAAAAACGTGGTTTTAAATTTCTTGGATCCACTGTTATGTATGCACACATGCAGGCAACGGGTATGGTGAACGATCATATTACATCATGTATTTGTTATAAAAAATAAATGAAACTTACTAAAAAGCAGATTGTTTTTATATTATTGGGCGGTATTTTTATAACCAACGCCATTGTAGCCGAATTAATTGGTGGTAAACTCATTACCATTGGTCCGTTTTTATTAAGCGTTGGAATTTTACCATGGCCTATTGTTTTTGTTACTACCGATTTAATTAACGAGTATTTTGGAAAAGAAGGTGTAAAAAAACTTACGTTTTTAACAACAGGTTTAATTCTTTACACCTTTTTATTACTGTTTGGAGCAATGGCAATTCCGGCTGCAAGTGCTTCTGCAGTTAGTAATGAAGCTTTTGTACAAGTTTTTGGGCAAGGTATGTGGATTATTGTAGCAAGTGTGATTGCTTTTGTAATTTCGCAGCTTTTAGACGCAGCTTTATTTGCCTTGTTTAAAAAGAAAACAGGTAATAAAATGATTTGGTTACGCAGTACGGGATCTACCGTTATATCGCAATTATTTGATAGTTTTATTGTTTCTGGAATTGCCTTTTGGCTTACAGGTAAAGTATCTACCGCAGATTATATTAATATGGCTGCAACGGGGTATTCTTTTAAACTGTTTTTGGCAATATGCTTAACGCCGTTAATTTATTTAGGGCACTCGGTTATTTCAAAATATTTAAAAGAATAGTTAATCATCATAAACAACTTTCAATTCTTTTTTTAGAATTTTCATAAATAAATCGCGCGGAATTTCTTCGCAACCCAATTGTGCCAAATAATCATTGTAAACCTGACAGTCGATTAACTGATAATTTTCTGCTTTAAGTTTTTTTGCCAGATGTATAAATGCCATTTTTGATGCATTTGAAACTTTAGAAAACATGCTTTCGCCACAAAATAAATGTCCTAAATCAATGCCATATAAACCACCAACCAATTCGTTGTTCTGCCACACTTCAACCGATTTTGCGTAGCCTAATTCATGAAGTTGCGTGTATGCTTCTAACATATCATCGGTAATCCACGTGCCTAATTGACCTTTTCGTTTTGTTTGCTGGCAGTTTAAAATAACATCGTTAAAAGCAGTGTTAAAAGTAACTTTAAAAATATTTTGATTGATAATATTTCGTGTTGATTTTGATATATTTAATTGATTTAAAAATAAAACCATTCGTTCTTCAGGTGCAAACCACGTAATTTCTTCGCCGTCTTCAAACCACGGAAAAATACCGCTTTTGTAGGCTAACTGAAGTCTTTCAACCGATAAATCGCCGCCAAAAGCTACAATACCTGATTGGTGAGCTGTTTCTACAGGCGGAAAATAAAGTTCTTGGGTAAGTTTGTACATAAAAAAATCCTGATGCATAAACACCAGGATTCAAATGTATTAATTTCTTATGATATTAGAACGGTAAATCGTCTTCTGCTTCTTGGTTTTGATTAAAATTTGGAGCAGGAGGGAAACCGCCGTTGTTTTGGTATCCACCTTGGTTTTCAAACGGATTTTGCTGTCCGTAACCTTGTCCTTGCTGTGGTTGTTGGTTAAAACCTTGTTGTGGCTGTGCATAACCACCGCCTTGAGGCATGCCGTAACCTTGTTGTGGTTGTTGACCATAACCTTGCTGTGGCTGTTGTATTTGCTGCGGGCGATCAATTCTCCATCCTTGAATTGAATTAAAATAACGGGTTTCACCTTGTGGATTGGTCCACTCTCTACCACGTAAATTGATACCTACACGAACTTGTTCGCCAATTTGGAATTGGTTTAACAAATCACATTTGTCTTGTGTAAACTCAATCATAATGTGTTGTGGATATTGCTCTTCGGTTGTTACTACCACTTCTCTTTTTCTAAATGTTGGACTTACATCTTGTACGTTTCCAATCATTTTAATTCTTCCTAAAACTTCCATCTGCTATTTTTTAACTGCTAAAATTGTTTTCCAAGCCAATGTAACCTCATTGTTTTGTAAAAACTCTTTCGCTTTCTTATACATTAATTCGTTGTTCTCTTTTATATTGTTAATTTGTGTATTTTCGGTTAAGAATTGGTCTACTTCTTCAAAGGTAGGCAGTACTTCAACATTGCCTAAAATACCTAAATCGTTACCTGCAAATATACCACTTTTTTTGGCATCTTCTGGTATGGCATCAACGCCAATTCCTAAAGTTGTAAGTGGTTTTTCAACCTCGAACATTCCAGGTGTAGCGCGAGTATACCAATTGCCGCCCATACGTGCAATTAAATCAATTTTATGTTGGTCGATGCCTCCTTTATCATCTAAAACGTCTTCAGAAATATGAATTTTTACCACTTCGCAAATAATCATGTTTCCGGCTCCACCTTGATCGCCTAAAGCAATAATGTCGTTTACTTTGCATTCTAACTGTACCGGACTTTCAGCAACGCGGAATGGTTTCACTAAATCAGAAGGTAATTTTGTAAAGCCCGATTTTATAAATTCGTCAACCCCGTCGCCATATTCTGTAGACGATAACGAAAGTTGTTGCACCATATCGTAATTGGCAATGTTTACAACTACTTCTTTGGTTGCTTCGCAATTTAATAGGGTGTGTTTTACGGTATTGTTACGAACCCTGCGCGCTGGTGAAAAAACCAAAATAGGCGGGTTAGAACTAAACAGATTAAAAAAACTAAAAGGTGATAAATTGGGATTTCCCTCTTCATCAACCGTGCTTGCAAATGCAATAGGGCGTGGACCAACAGCTCCTTGAAGGTACGCTTGAGTTTGTACTGCAGTTAGTTCTTTGGGGTCAATACTTAACATAATTCAAATTTCATTTAAACAAATATAGGTATTGCATTTTTAGTTTTTAAACCAATTATCAAAATATTATCAACAAAATAACGTTATAAAGCAGTATCTTGCTACACGCATTTTTAATTTTATTACATGTCAATTGTTAAACGGAGTTTGTACACTCGTTGGTTTATCTTGCTTTTTTCGTTGGGAATTTTAATTTTAATTCTTTGGAATACATATTTGCTTTTTCAGACATTTAAGCACGAAGAACGTGTAAAAATGGAAATTTGGGCAGAAGCAAATCAAAAAATAAGTGAGGTTTCTGATTTAGATGCTGATATTGAGTTGCCATCTAACATTCTTATAAAAAACACTACCATTCCAGTTATTTTGATAACGAGTACAGATAGTATTAGAGGTTTTTCAAATTTACCAAAAGAAGTTGCAGAAGATACCTTGTTGGTAAGAAAAATGCTTTTTGATCTTAAAAAACAAAATACTCCTATAGAAATTATCCATCCAAGCGGTAACCAATATGTTTATTACGGAAATTCATCTTTAATAAACAAGTTAAAGTACTACCCATTGGCGTTAGTTGCTATTTTGGCTTTATTTGGTTTGTTGGTTTACAGTTATTTTCGTGCCAGCAGAATGTCGTCTGAAAATAAATTGTGGGCAGGTATGGCAAAAGAAACGGCACATCAGATTGGTACACCGCTTTCATCGCTTTTAGGCTGGTTGGAAATTATGAAGTTAGACGATATGGATGCCAATATTATTACCGAAATTCAGAAAGATGTGGATCGTTTGCAGACTATTGCCGATCGTTTTTCTAAAATTGGATCAGAACCTAATCTGGAGTTGCTGAATATTGTAGAAGAAACAAAAAAATCGTTCGATTATCTACAATCGCGCAGTTCTAAACAGATTAATTTTAAGTTTGAAACCAATACGGATATCGTAAATTTAATGCTGAACCCTATTTTGCACAGTTGGACAATTGAAAATTTGGTTAAAAACGCCATTGATGCCATTAAGGGAAAAGGAAATGTAATAGTTGAAATAAAAAACAGCGAAAATACTTTACAAATTTTGGTAAGCGATACAGGTAAGGGAATTCCTAAAAATCAATTCAGAAAAGTGTTTGAACCTGGTTTTTCTACAAAAAAACGCGGTTGGGGATTAGGGCTTTCGCTTACACAACGCATTGTTGAAAAATATCATAGAGGATCGATACGCGTTTTAAAATCAGAAATTGGTAAGGGAACTGTTTTTTCTATCCAATATAAGAAAATGTAAAAGAAAACGGTTAATAAAAATCCCTTTGAATTTTCAAAGGGATTTATTTTATAAATTCGCTGCTATTTGCTTGGCTGTTTCTTCAAATTCTTGTGGTGTTAAAGCTGTTTTTCGCTGAAAACGCATATCGTCCATATCTTGTAGCGGAATTAAGTGCACATGTACGTGTGGAACTTCTAATCCAACAACAGCTACACCTACACGCTTGCATGGTATTGCTTTTTCAATTGCTTTTGCAACATCGTATGAGAAAGACATTAATCTTGTGTATAAATCCTTATCCATGTCAAAAATTTTATCAATCTCTTGTTTTGGTACACACAATGTATGCCCTTTTGCATTTGGATTAATATCTAAAAAAGCAATAAACTCATTGTTTTCTGCTACTTTATACGATGGAATTTCACCGGAAATAATCTTTGTGAATACACTCATAACAGTTTTGTTTTAGTCTCTGGTAATTTCTAAAATTTCGAATTTCAATGTGCCGTTCGGAACACTTATATCGGCAATTTCGCCTACTTGTTTTCCTAATAAGCCTTTGCCAATAGGTGAAGTAACCGATATTTTACCTGATTTTAAATCGGCTTCGCTTTCTGCAACCAATTTGTAAGTTAGTTCCATGCCGTTGGTTTGGTTTTTTATGCGAACGGTTGATAAAACCAATACTTTAGAAGTATCTAACTGCGATTCGTCAATTAAGCGTGCGTTGGCTAAAACTTCATCCATTTTAGCAATTTTTAACTCTAACAAGCCTTGAGCTTCTTTTGCGGCATCGTATTCAGCATTTTCAGATAAATCTCCTTTATCACGTGCATCGGCAATTGCCTGCGATGCTTTCGGGCGTTCCACACTTTTTAAATAATCAATCTCATCTCTTAATTTCTTTAAGCCTTCTGCGGTATAGTATGATACGTTACTCATTTTCAATTCAATTTATAAAACAGAAAAAATCCCATAAAACGGGATTTAATTCTTATTGCGTTTATTTGTTAATATTCGTTACATTATTATTTAGTCAAAGTTAAATAATTAAATTTGTTTTCCAAATGTTTTATTATGAAAAAGCTTTTTGTGTTAACAATATGTTCGGTTTTCTTTTTGGGTGCGTGTGCTAGTGACGATTGGGACAACCGCAACCCGTATTTGCCTGAAATTGCAGTGAATGTACCTATAAATACATCGCTACCTACGTATAACAAATTGCAATATGCCGGAAATGCAGTTTACCTAGGAGGCTACGGAATTAATGGAATTTTGGTAATTAATACTGGAACTGGAGTGCGTGCTTTTGAAGCTACTTGTGCCAACCACGAAATAAATACTTGCTCTAAATTAACATTAAATGGGGTAGAGGCAACTTGTGGTTGTAGCGATGCGCTTGTTTATAATTTGTATTTAGGTTTAGCTACTACCGATACGCAATATCCGCTGAAAGAATACCGAGTTTCACAGAGTGGAACTATGATTACGGTTTACAATTAAATAGCTTTGGCAAAGTTTACAACTTTGCCAAAGCTATTTAAAAAGTTATAGATGGTTAAAACTTCAGCGAAACTCCTGCTAAAATATTAAATTGTGCTTGCGGATAATATCCTGCACCTTCAATAGTTGTTGTTACGCCTTGTGTAGACCAATTGTCATCATACGTATAATAATATCCGTTTGATATGTATTTTACATTAAAAATGTTGTTTAACAACAAACTGAAATTTATAGCTTTAAACCATTTGTTTGGTTTTAATTCATAGTTGAAATTAATATCGTTGGTTACATAAGAATCTAATTTAGAATAGTCAGAATTAGTGTTTCCCATGAATTGTTCTCCCACAAATTTTGTTAACAAACTAACCGACATATTTTCTGTTGGTAATAAGGTAAATGCATTAGACGCAATTATGTTTGGTGAAAAGGCAATGTTGGTATTTCCTAAATTTTGAATTTCTCCGTCTAAATGAGCTACGAAATCAACATTTTTATTGCTGCTGAATGTTACGCTCGGGCTCCAAATAAATTTTTGAGTAAAAGCCACAGCACCGTCAATTTCAATTCCCATGCGGTAACTATCGCCACTGTTTTCTCTAATTGGTGCGCCTACATCGTTCATTGCGCCTGTTAAAACCAACTGATCTTTATAACGCATATAATACGCATTCACATTTATTTTTAGTTTGTTTTGATCTAATTTCCAACCTAATTCAAAATCGTTTAGTTTTTCCGGTTTCGGATTTCCTGCTTCGTAATCGGTTCTGTTTGGTTCTCGGTTGGCACGTGCGTAGGAAAAATAGGTTTGTTGATTGGTGTTAATTAAATACGTGATTCCCGCTTTTGGATTAAAGAAATTAAACGTATCGTTTACTAAACCTGTATCATCGCCATTGGCTTTGTAGGTTACATTTCTATATTGTACATCGCCAAACAAAACCCATTTATCTTGCAAAGTATAGGTTGCTTTTGCAAAAGCATTGGCATCGGTTTTGGTAGATTGGTCAAAGTAATATTGTTGTTCATAATTGTATGTAACTGGTTTGTTCACCCAAAGAATTTTTCCGTAATGATCGCCTTCGTATTTATTGGCAGCACCACCGAATATAAAATCTAAATTGTTTTTTTTGTAGTTAGATGAAAAGGTAAATCCGTAAAAATTATTTTTTAAGAATTTTTGTCGAATAATATCTGCTTTCGTTATTTCTTCATTATCTATAAAGATCGAATTTAATCCGTAATCAGCTAGTTTTTGATCTACTTTATAATTTTCGTAATAACCAATACCAGTAGTTAAATGCAAAGCGAAATTGGTGTTCCAATAGGTATTCCAACGTTGATTCCAATGCAATTGATAGTGGTTTTGATCGTAATTATCGGTTTCGTTATCGTAATATCTAACTACACCATTTGCATCAATGTATTCGCCAGAAGGATTATAAGTTCGGTTGTTTTTAAGGATTTCTTTATCTTCAATTCCGTTCCAGGCCTGATACGTTTTTTGTGTTCCACCGAATGCTAAAGCCTTAATCAAGGTTTTTCCATCAATAAATGCACCTTGTAAAAAATACGATTTTAAGTTCGATGCTGCTCTGTCGATATATCCGTCGGAATTAATGTTTGATAATCTTCCCGATAATTCAAAAGCGTTGTTCATTAAACCGGTAGAAAATTTAACCGTGTGCTTTCGGGTATTGTAACTACCAAACGAGTTAGATATTTCGCCCGAACTTTTTTCGGCAAAAGCATCGGTTAATAAATTTAAACTGGCTCCAAAAGCACCCGATCCGTTAGTAGATGTTCCAACGCCACGCTGCAATTGCAGGTTTTCTAAAGAAGAAGCAAAATCGGGCATGTTTACCCAAAAAGATCCATGCGATTCTGAATCGTTGTATGGAATTCCGTTTAACGTAACGTTTACACGAGTAGCATCGCTTCCACGAACGCGAATTCCGGTGTAACCTACGCCATTGCCCGCATCGGTTGTAGTAACTACCGAAGGCATAAAATTCATTAAAACAGGAATGTCTTGACCTAAATTTTTCTTGGCAATTTCTTCTTTAGATAAATTAGAAAAAGCAATGGGTGTTTTTTTGTTGGCACGAACCGCCTGAATTAGAACTTCGTCTAATGTTTCGGAATGGACAGAATCTTTAACTTGTTCGGTTTGGGCATGAAGATTTACCGATGTAAATAATCCGGCAAATGTTAGTAACAAAAAGTTTGTTTTCATTCGTAAAAATAATTTTACAAATAAAAGGGGCGTTTATTTTGTTTTTTGATTAATAAAAAATATTTCGTTTACGAACAGCAACGTATGCGTGCACTCATAGTGTATTTGTTCAATTCCCTACGTCGGCATTATCCGAATCAGGTTATACGGGTATGATCTCAGCCGATATTTGGCACCCCTTTGAGACAGGGCAAAGGTAATTCTTTTTTTGAGATGAAAGTGAAAAGATAATAGAAAAAAGACGAAAGATTAGAAAGCAGAATTTTGTAAACTTTTTTTCTTTTGACTGAAATTGTTCGTTTCTTCTTTTAAAGCTATTTGTTTTTCTTCTTCAGTTAATTGTTCGTTGTTTTTAATGCCTGCAACAGCAATTTCATGTTGTACTTGTAAACGCATTAATGCTTGTTCTTGAGCTTTTGAATGGAATTGCATATATTTTCTTCGAATTAGAATAATAAAGGTAAATAATTTTTTAAAACCTAAATTTTCTGTTTTGTTTTTTGTCAGAAATTATTTTTTTATCGTCTAAACGTTTTTTAATTACCGATTTTGGAATTTTAGTTGCAATACGTTTTTTGTCTTTCTTTAAAGCATTTTCTAATAATAGAAATAAGCGTTGTGTGCACAGTTCTTTGTTTTTAAGCTGACTGCGGGTTTCGCCACATTCTACCAAAATAAAACCCTCTTTTGTAATGCGGTTGGCTAATTTTTCGGATAGTGTTGTTTTTTCATCTGCAGTTAAACCCAATGAAGTTTCAGGTGAAAATGCAATTTGCACTTTCGTAGCAACTTTATTCACATTTTGTCCGCCAGCACCCGAACTGCGTACGGCTTTGTATTGTATTTCGGTTTGTATAATTTCTTTATTCATTTTTAGAGTTTCATTTAGTAACTATGTGGTTTTTAATCATATAGTTCTTTTTTTTCTTGTTAAAGATTAAAGATTACATAATTTTTCAAACAAGTTTTAAACACATAGTTTATTAAGTATATTCTTTAAATTTGTTTCTATGTTACTATGTTGTGACAAAGAAAAATATCATTCATTTTCTAATGCGTAAACTAAAGTATAATTTTCAAAGCTATCAAAATGAAAGGTAAATTTGCAATCAAAATTTAATTCTTTGCAAGCAACTAACGCTTTTCCTGTGTTATTATTTAAAGAAAACGGTTGAATGTGCATATCCTGTTTAAAGCTCAAGCTGCGCGAATTACACATTTTATACAAGGCTTCTTTTGCTCCCCAGACTACACTTAATTGTTCAATATAATTGTTTTCTTTATCTAAAAAATCAAACTCGTTTTCAATAAATTTATGTGCAATTTTAATAATCTTTTCGCGTTTCATTTCTAAATCAATTCCTACATTTTTTGTAGAAATAATAATAGCAGAAAATTCATATGAATGAGTGATTGATATATTTTTACCATCGCTTAAATGTGGTTTTCCGTTGGTGTCATACGTTAAATCGGCATCTTCATAACCTGCAACTTGTAATAATTTTCGAACACTTAAAAAACCTTTTCTATGTTGTTCTGATAACATTCCATTTAAACGTGCTTGGTGTTTTTCTTTTAAAACAATATTTTCTTTCAGTTCCTTTTCAGATTCAGAAATCTTCCAAATAAAAATTTGTGTATCAATATCGTAAGAAATGGTTTTATATAATGACATAAATGGTTGCTTTATGATTTCGTTAGCAATGATTTAAAAGGAATTTACTAAATTTGCGTAAATTTTGTTTACACAAATATACGATAATCAATGAGTACAGAAACAATACCATACGTGCCATATAAAGTGAAAGATATTTCGCTTGCGGCTTGGGGAAGAAAAGAAATTGAATTAGCAGAAGCTGAAATGCCAGGTTTAATGGCGTTAAGAGCTGAATATAAAGACGAACAACCTTTAAAAGGTGCGCGTATTGCAGGATGTTTACACATGACCATTCAAACGGCAGTTTTAATTGAAACATTAAAGGCTTTAGGTGCTGAAGTTACTTGGAGTTCTTGTAACATTTTCTCTACACAAGATCAGGCTGCTGCTGCAATTGCTGAAGCTGGAATTCAAGTATATGCTTGGAAAGGTTTAGATGAAGAATCTTTTGACTGGTGTATTGAGCAAACTTTGTTCTTTGGTGAAGACCGTCAACCATTAAACATGATTTTAGATGATGGTGGAGATTTAACAAACATGGTAATCGATCGTTATCCTCATTTAGTTGCAGGTATCAAAGGTTTATCTGAAGAAACTACAACTGGTGTACACCGTTTATACGAGCGTGTGAAAGCGGGAACATTACCAATGCCAGCAATCAACGTTAACGATTCAGTTACAAAATCGAAATTCGATAACAAATACGGATGTAAAGAATCGGCAGTAGATGCTATTCGTCGTGCTACCGATTTAATGTTAGCAGGTAAACGTGTAGTTGTTTGTGGATACGGTGATGTTGGTAAAGGTACAGCAGCATCTTTCCGTGGAGCAGGTTCTATTGTTACAGTTACTGAAATCGATCCAATTTGCGCGTTACAAGCTGCAATGGACGGTTACGAAGTAAAAAAATTAGACACAGTTGTAGGAAATGCTGATATCATCATTACAACTACAGGTAACAAAGACATCGTTGTTGGTCGTCATTTCGAAAAAATGAAAGATAAAACGGTTGTTTGTAACATTGGTCACTTCGATAACGAAATTGATATGGCTTGGTTAAACGCTACTTACGGAGCTTCTAAAAAAGAAGTAAAACCACAAGTTGATATTTACAATGTAAACGGAAACGACATCATTATTTTAGCTGAAGGACGTTTAGTAAACTTAGGTTGTGCTACAGGTCATCCATCTTTTGTAATGTCGAATTCATTTACAAACCAAACATTGGCTCAAATTGAATTATGGAAAAATTCAGCAAACTATGAGAACGATGTGTATATGTTACCAAAGCATTTAGATGAAAAAGTTGCTGCTTTACACTTAGCTAAATTAGGTGTTGAGTTAGAAACTTTATCTACAGAACAAGCAAATTACATTGGTGTTACCGTTGAAGGTCCATTTAAACCAGAATATTACAGATATTAATCTGATTTTTAATACGATAAAAAGCAACTCATTTTCGAGTTGCTTTTTTTATATCTTTACATCAGGAAAAAATTGATATGAAAATAAAACTTATTGCATTTGCTATGTTGTTAGCAAACAGTTTGTGTGCTCAAAATTTTAATGGAGCATTAGTTTTTGAACGAGATGAACATAAAGGAATTGTTGATACTTTGGGTACAGTTTTTATGGATCCAAATTATAATTTTGCATCTATTACTAATGATGAACAATATGTTGTTCTACAAAATAATCAAAACAAATACGGAGTTTTAAATGCAAAACTCGATACCATTTTTCCTTTTAAATATGATTATATATCAGAACAAAACAAATTATTTATTGTTTCTAATAATGAAAAATATGGTGTTTTACATATCAATAAAAAAGAAATATTACCTATAAAATATAAAAATATAAGCGGTTTTTCTAAACCATTTTTAGGCTTTTCTTATGAAACAAGCGATGGTGAGTTTGGAATTATAGATATAAAGGGTAAAAATATTTTAAAAAACGTAAAGTATAGAATAGAACCAGTTTCCACTAAAGTTTTTTTAGCAAAAATTAATGATCAATCGTTTTTTGTTAATCGAAAAATGCAAAAAATAAATGAACTTCCTGTTCAATTTATCATTCCTTTAACAAATGAATTTACTGCTGTTTATAAAGTTGATGGAAATAATTATTTGGTAGGATTGATAAATAAAAAGGGAGAATTGCTTTTTGAACCTAATTATAAAACCCTAGAATATCACGAAAAGTTAAAACGATTTATTGTAGAGAAAAACAATAGCAGTGTACTTTTAAATGAAGATTTAAAAACAATTTCAACGTTAGATTTTGAAAAAATAGAACTATCTCAGCAAACCGATTTATTTAAAGTGTATCAAAATAAAAAATACGGATTTATAGATAAAAACGCAAAAATTGTAATTCCTCTTATTTATGATGAAGCAGAAATGTTTTCAGAAGGTTTAGCCGGTGTTGTAAAAGATGGAAAATGGGGCTTTATTAATGAAAAAGGTGAAACTGTAATTGATTTTACTTTTATTGGCAAAATGGAAAGTTTTAACAAAGGTTATGCCCGATTTTATAAAGGGAATTTTACAACAACAGGTAGGTACACTTCTTTCAAAGCTTCTTTTATTGATAGGAAAGGCAATTACGTTTTAGAACCTTTTTATGAAGAACTATACTACATTTCTAAAAATAAAGCAATAGGTGTAAGAAACGGAACTAAATATTTGGTAGACATAAAATCAAATACCGAAATTTTTGAATTGAGAAAAGACGATCGAATCTTTCAGATTAGTGGATAAAAAAGCAACTCAATTAGAGTTGCTTTTTTTTATAAGACTGATATTAAAATACGGTTGCGTTGGAAATTGCAATGTTTCATAATAAGCTGTATTTGTATCTTCTCTTTCAGCTAAGGAAACCAAATAATGAGTAGATGGCTCGTTATGCAAAATGTATTCTTTAGAAAGAAAGTAAATAGCTATTTGATGTTGATTTTTATCGTTTGTATGAGATTGAATAAGCTCAAACCTATAATTTATAAATTGTAAATATTTTTGTTCTAAATGATCTATAATTTTATAAACATTATTGTGCAGGAAATCTATACTCGAATGAATCCTTAAATCTAATAAATGATGTAATTGCTTTGCTTCAGGACTAGTTTTTAAAAGATCTAGAAAGTTGTCTTTTAATGAATTTTCTTTCTGAAAAATATGATGTTGAATAAGAAATTCATGATAAGTTTCTTCAAATATATGTTTTTCCCAAGCAGTAATTGAATGGATGTTTATGTGATGTTTATATGTAAAATGAATTTTTTTCAACCTTTTTAAATTTAAAGCGCCACTTTTATTACTGATTCAGAAACAATTCCGTCGTTGATGTTTCCAGATACACTCGCAATTTGCTGTCCTACTTTATCATCGCTGAAAACATTGTCTTGCGCATTGTAAGTGTAACCGTTCATTCCTTTGGTGTAACCTTTAGCAGTGGCAGCATTTACTTGAACCACAATACTGTTTGAACTTTCAGGATATGCAATTTGAGTTACTTTAACAGAGCTTCCGTTTGCTTTGTAAACATGCACGTGAATATGAGTGGCTCTACTTTGATACCAACCCGGAAAAATGGATGTAAAGGTTACGTATCCGTTTGAATTGGTAACTTGTCTGCCTCTTAAAAAATTGTAATTTCTATAATCTGTTGGTTGCATATTTGTAGCCCCATATTGAGAATAGTTACCGTCTTTGTCGCAATGCCAAATATCTACAATAATTCCTTCAACGGGTGCGCAATCATTATTAGTGTCTTCAATACGGATTTTTATTTCATAAGGAATTCCTGATCGGTCGCCCTTAATGTCTGTAATTTGATATTGTGAAGGATTTTTAGTAGGAAAAGGACCTTCGGTTTCATTAGGCCACGCATTACAAGCTTTATTTCCTTCGGAAGGGTCTGTGTTTGATCCTGATCCGTTTCCATTACCATTTCCTGGAGTTGCTTCAACTGCTTGAGATGTTTCATCATTACTACAAGAAGTTAATTTAGGAGCAATAAGTGCTAATCCTAAAAAGCCTAAGCTATTTTTTAAAAAATCTTTTCTTTCCATTTTATTTATGTTGTTAGTTCTATAATAAGCATTAATGCGTTGTCTGACAAAGCTTCAAAATCAATAAGCTCTGTGTGTTCTATCAATAAAGCATCGCGCGATTCCAATAAACGGTCGTTTACTTCAAAGGCACCCGAGATAATAAAAACCATATAGCTACTTTGATGTTTTGCCGTAAAGACGTCTTTTTTTCGCAATTTATACAAGCCTAAAAAGGCGTCTGCTTTTTTGTTAATCAAAGAAAACTTTACCAAATGGTTAATTTGTAAGGCAATGTCATTTATAAATGTTTCTTCACTTTTAGCTACGATTGAAAACAGCAATCCGTACGAAAAATCTTCTGAAACTGCTTTCAATACTGCGGGCTGTTTTTCATTTAACGGAATTGTTATTACTTGATTAGCCTTTACCGTTTGATCATTCATATAAAAAACACCTAATAGCGGAATAAAAACAAGTGTTTCGTTAATCCCGTGATGTAAAAATTCGTTATTTTGAAATAAGCTTATATCACCAAAAAAGGAAATGTTTTTAAATGACCGAATGTCGTTTTTATGATGAAAATAATGCGTAATCCTTTTAAAAGAGGTTTCTTCGTTAAAGGTTTTCTGTTTTTTTAAAATAATCATTGTAAAAACTTTAATATAAAAGTATAAAAAAGTTTAGCGGATTTTTTTTAATTGAGGTAAATGCTAGTGAAATAGAGGGAAAAAGTTTTTTTTAAATTCTATAAAGAAAGTAACCGAATTGCTTTTTATCTTGGAATTCGTCTATTAATTCTTTTTAATATCTATAATGAATTATTCCGAAAGTTATATCAATAAAAAAGTCGAGCTAAAAAGCTCGACTTTTTCAATTATTCCTCTATAGGTTTCTGTATTTTAAATGTTTCCATAAACGCTGTGGTGTAGTTTCCGGCAATATAATCCGGATTGTCCATCAACTGGCGGTGGAAAGGAATGGTAGTTTTAATACCTTCAATAACAAACTCGTCTAAAGCACGTTTCATTTTACTGATTGCTTCTTCACGTGTTTGTGCCGTTGTAATTAACTTGGCAATCATTGAATCGTAGTTTGGTGGAATGGTATAACCCGAATAAACATGCGTGTCTAAACGTACACCGTGACCACCTGGTGCATGCAAAGTGGTAATTTTTCCTGGAGACGGACGAAAATCGTTAAATGGATCTTCGGCGTTAATACGGCATTCAATAGAATGTAATTCTGGTAAATAGTTTTTACCCGAAATTGGCACACCTGCTGCTACTAATATCTGTTCACGAATTAAATCGTAATCAATTACTTGTTCTGTAATTGGGTGTTCTACTTGAATACGGGTGTTCATTTCCATGAAATAGAAATTACGGTCTTTATCAACTAAAAACTCAATAGTTCCCGCACCTTCGTATTTAATGTATTCGGCAGCCTTAACAGCAGCTTCACCCATTTTTAAACGCAATTCATCGGTCATGAAAGGCGATGGGGTTTCTTCTGTAAGTTTTTGGTGACGACGTTGAATGGAACAATCGCGTTCAGATAAGTGACAAGCTTTTCCGTAAGAATCTCCTACAACTTGGATTTCGATATGGCGTGGATCAACAATTAATTTTTCCATGTACATACCATCGTTTCCAAAAGCAGCGGCAGCTTCTTGGCGAGCACTTTCCCATGCTTTTTCTAGCTCGTCTTCTTTCCAGATTTCACGCATACCTTTACCACCACCACCAGCAGTTGCTTTCATCATAACCGGAAATCCGATTTCTTTGGCAATTTTGCGAGCATGGTCTAACGATTCCAATAATCCGTCTGAACCTGGTACACATGGTACGCCTGCAGCTTTCATGGTTTCTTTAGCGGTAGCTTTGTCTCCCATTTTATCGATCATATCCGGAGATGCACCAATAAATTTAATACCGTGTTTTTGGCATAATTCAGAAAACTTTGCGTTTTCAGACAAGAAACCGTAACCTGGGTGAATTGCATCGGCATTTGTAATTTCGGCTGCAGCAATAATGTTCTGCATTTTTAAGTACGATTGTGCACTTGGTGCCGGACCAATACAAACGGCTTCGTCTGCAAAGCGAACGTGTAAACTGTCTGCATCGGCAGTAGAATATACCGCAACGGTTTTAATACCCATTTCTCTACAAGTTCTTATAACTCGTAAAGCAATTTCACCGCGATTTGCAATTAATATTTTTTTAAACATCTTTTTAATTTAAAAATTAAACAATTTGAAAATCTGAAAATTTTTGAAGTGTGTTAATTGAATAAATTAACACCTTTCCAAATAATCAAATTAAGATGGATCTACTAAAAATAAAGGTTGGTCAAACTCTACCGGAGAAGAATCGTCTACTAAAACTTTAACGATTTTTCCTGAAACTTCCGATTCTATTTCGTTGAATAATTTCATTGCTTCAATAACACATAAAACATCACCTGTTTTTACAGTTGCACCTACTTCAACAAAAGCTGGTTTGTCTGGTGAAGGTTTGCGGTAGAATGTTCCGATGATTGGAGATTTTACCGTGATGTATTTAGCGTCGTCGTTTGCAGCTGTAGCTGGTGCAGCCGGAGTTTCTGCAATTGGTGCTACTGGTGCAGCTTGCATTTGTGGCATTACAGCAGGAATGTGCTGAACGTAGGTTCCGTTTTCTACCGTAGCGTTTTCTGAAGTTGTTTTAATGGTGATTTTAATATC
>JBEBXO010000055.1:0-18138 GCA_040391585.1 Paenimyroides ummariense
ATCTGACTGTTAATCAGAGGGTCCTTGGTTCGAGCCCAAGAGGGGGAGCAAAATATACAAAGCCTTACAGAAATGTAGGGCTTTGTTGTTTATAAAAGTTAATACGAAAACTTTCTCAAAGCGTTGTTGCGAATTTATGACAGAGTTGATGAATGACCCTTCGTTCGATCCCAATGCCTGTCCCGATCACTATCGGGAAGGGGGAGCAAAATACACAAAGCCTTACAGAGATGTGAGGCTTTTTTGTTTCTAGGATATGCTTCTTTTTAGGTTCGAGCGAGCATACTGCTTAAATGGTAGGATCTTTCGTTCGAGCACACTGCTTGTCCCGATCACTATCGGTAAGGGGGAGCAAAATTCATAAAGCCTTACAGAAATGTAAGGCTTTGTTGTTTCTAGGATATGCTTCTTTTTAGGTTCGAGCCCATGCTTAAAAATGATAGGGCTTTAGGTTAATTTACAAAAAGACGAGTAAAATAAAAGCCTTACAGAAATGTAAGGCTTGTGTCTATAGTTATATTTTTTTAGGCGGAAGGTCAAAAGCAATGGCATTGTGTTCAAAATGCCCTTTATGTGCGCCGTCGCAAAAAGGTTTGTTTTTAGACAAACCGCAACGACAGATCGAAAGTACTGTTCTGCCTTGCAATCCGTAAGCATTTCCGTTTTTATCTACTATTTCGAAATCTCCTTCTATTTTTACCGACCCATTGTCATTAATTGTAAGTTTTGTTGTTGGCATAGTTGTATGGGTTATTAGTTTACCACAAAACTAGGAATAATGTTGGTGATTTTTGCTTGTGAAACTCAATTTAGAAACGTTCCTTTTAAGACATAATTTAATTAAAAAAGGTGTAGTTATTTTAGGACGGGTCAACCGAAAAATATTCTAAATATCAAAAGTAGGGATACTCCGTAGATAAAGCATAGTAAAGGCTACCTTAGTGCATGAAACACATTTTCGGTAAAAATGTGTATAAATAGAAAATTCGACTATCTTTCTTTAAAATAGCCGAATTTTTCACTTTTTGTATAATGGAATATTTTACACCTGGAACCTACTTTTTTAGCAGTTGTTCCAGATAGCTCGTTTTCTCTTTTTCTGCTTGTAAAAGGCGTTCGTATAATTTCTTGTTTTCATCGTACGCTTCTACCAGTTTGTCTAATGGATTGAAGGTCGGCATCACATTTATTGCATTCAATGTTGATGAATCATTACTGTTAAAAGTGTTGTTAGTGATAACGTTTAACATCTTTTCGTCCGAATATTCTTTAATTGCGTTTGCAGGTACTTTTAATGCGTTGGCAATTTCGTTTAACTTGGCATCATCTAATTCTTCTGTATTCTCTATTACCGACATCTTCTGTTGGCTAATACCTAGCAGTTCGGCAAGTGTTTCCTGTTTCATTCCCTTCATTTCGCGTATGCGGCAAATGTTGCGTCCTAAATGCTTTTTTTGAGTCGTCTCCATAAGTCCTCCGTTTTTTGATAAATTCAAATATACTGATTTTTTTGATAACAAAACAGAAGAAGTGTATGAACCTAGCGGTATGCATTTTTTATCGAGTGTCGATACACTGCATGAAGCGAAAGTACATCGGCGAGCGGAGCGATGGTTTCGATGTAGTAGCTTCAAAAGTGCATTTCGACCGATTAAAAAAGCACCGCAACGAAAGACTTTTGGTACTTTTTGTCTAAAAAGTACATATAATAGAGATAAACAAATAATGTATCCAAAGTATTAACCATCTGTGGTAAAAAAACACAGAAAATATCCTGTCGGTATTTAACTGCGCATCCGTGGTACGATACATAGCTTTATGGTGCAATACATACAAACGGTTGCGCAACTTTGACTTATTCAACTTTAAAAATCTTAATATGAAAAGTCAAGACCAATATACAATCCCCGCAGAAATTCCCGATTCTTTAAACATCTTCATCAGCGAATGCAAACGGCTTTCACAGGTACAGCTCATTTTTTATACTCTTGTTACAAACAGCAAACTGAAAATGTTGACATTGGTAGTTGCTAAAGATACTAATGGCGATACCCTTGCAGTTTTGCACAGCCACATTAGTATGTTGGATGCCTTAGCACAGCATGATACTTTGATAAGCGTAAACTACCATACCGTGGCACCGTATTTTTCGCACTTTCATTTTAGTTTTCTGCAATTGTTCCTGCAACCGTGCTTTGTGCTTTATGCCGATAACACCAAACGTTGGAATGGTCTGTTTCAAAATTTCTATGGTACAAATAAGCAAAAGACAAAACAGTTTTTTGTGAACCATTCAACTACAGTAATCCAAAAAGCAGATCATGCCATAAACAGTTTTGTAAAACCTTTGATGAACCGCCAAATGTATCAGGCAGCAAATGTAGCGCTACACGAAGTTTTTGCTTATTATTTGGAACTGCTAATGAACGTGTTACTCCCTAAATCGGTACATCAAAATTTTACTGCCCCACAATTCCAACTGTTTATAGAAAAATACTATCCGCAGTTCGCTAAAACCCTAAATAACATTTTAAAAATAACGGCAATGCCTTTTCAAGATCCTGCCGAATATGTAATTGGCGAATCGCAGCAGCATGGTTTTCAAATAAAGAGAAATAAAGTACTGCGCTGTTTGAACAACGGTGTGGCAGAATTAAATGCTTTTTACCATAATTATCTCGATCAGGTTATTTCAGAACCAATGATTACACAACAGTTGATTTCGTTCTTAACCACCCATTACAAGCTGGATGCGGTGTATGTATTGGGAAAAACTAAAAACGACAATAATAATCGCTACAGTTTCAATCTGCTGTTGCTGAGTGATAAGTTGAACATTCAACAGCACGATGCCGTTGTTCGGAATGTTTCAAGCCATTTTAAAGTCAGGGTACAGCTGTGCTGTTTGATACATTCAACCCATTGGCTGCAAAAACATCAGAAACAGTTACAAGGGTTTATCGTTAAATATATGGTGCCCGAAAACAGGGTGTATCTTAAAAACAGCCTTGTGTGCAATGATACCTTACAACTGTTTGAAAATACAACGCAACTCCAGACCTATTGGCAGCAGCGCTTAAATTATATTGAACCGCTGTTTGTAGCGTTTCAGCAACGCGATCTGGTGTACAGGCACGGACACATACTGCTTCTTAAGAACATCTTCCAGCATTTGGTGCTTGCGCTCTTATACCAGCGTATTCACTACGTACCTTCCATGTACAGCTGCAGGTATCTTATGCACTTGTTTCAGTCGTTTGTACCCGATGTCTGCCAAAAATGTATTGCCAGTGAACATATACGCGAGGTACTGAACCTGATGAACACACCGGTAGAATTTTTCCCGCAACCCGAAACAGCACCACTGCCTTGTACGCAACAGGTCTTTGCAAAGGCATTGTGCCTTTGTGAAAAGCTGTACAGCGAAATACAGAATAATCAACTTTTAAATAAATAAAATTATGAAAAAGGTAAAAATTTCCTTCGATGCCCATATCTGGAACATACAGGTAATCAAAAAACCGTCCGAATTGTTAAAAGCTGTTTTTCGGTACATTCATCCCGCGGAATTGAAAACAGAGTTAAACGAGATGATGAAGTATTCCTTTAATGGAAAAATACGAAAGAATGAAAGTTCCTCTACTTCTTTACTCACATTTAATATCCTGCGGTCAATTATTCGGGTGAGTTATAGTTTGTACGCTAACCCTAAGAAAAAACTGCGTAAGGAGACAACATGTGCATCTGACTCCAATGAATATCATTTGTTTATAGGCAATCTCACATCCGAAGAATATGCAGATCCGCTCGTAACATTCAAGAATGTTTTTAAGAAGCAGTCTTTTGAACAAATAGAATTTGATTTGTTTGATATCGTAGAACATGCATTATCAAAATCTGTAGACAACCCGTCAGACGATATAAGTATTTCTTTTATTAATATCCATCGGTTGTTGGATGCTTGCTGGCTAATCTATAAAAGGGAAAACGATTATGAAGACGCATAAATTTTCTTTAGACTCACATTATTGGACACAAGATGATGTCGAATGTCCTTATCAGTTAATCTGGCTGCTTAAGCATCTTGCCAGTGTTTCGTATTACCGGAAACAGTTGCGTTATTACTGCTGCTATACTTTAAGTCATAAAATGTACGATAAAGAAAGTGTTTCCGATGTACTGTATGATACGGTTGTGCTGCAGTCTTTGTTCAAAGCGGCTTACAGAATCTATCTGAATCCGTCAGAATTTAAAAAAATGAATCTCATGGTAAGCGACGTTACGCGTCAGGAACTGATGGAACTGGAATATTTAAATGAAGAAGAATTTAAGAATCCCTATTTGGTTTTCGAAACCGTTTTTGATTGCTTTAGTCTCGATCGCGTATGTAAATCAATTTTTGATTTGGTCATGTCTGCTATGAGCGAAACAGATTTTGGTAAAGACTACAGTTGCAGTATATCGATGGTTAATTTCTTTAAAATGTTGGAAGCTATTGAACTTATCCAGAAAAGGGATGCAAATAGTTATTCGTAAAATAGGAATCTAATAGGCTAAAAAAAAGATAGGTTAAATCTGCTCAAACCGAGAATAGTAAGTGATAATTCGGAATATAATTCCATGATACCTTAGCGCTAATCTTCGCTAGGTAGTTTTAAAATAAATGCTAGAAATGCGGAGCTTAATAAAAATTTGCTATTTTCAGGATATGTTCATCAAAATAGAATTAGATAAAGTTACCTTCGTTTTTTTATATCTCGTACCAACGCATCAACCACGCCTAAAATAACCACTTCGTCATTTTCATTGATTTGTACAGAATTGGCATATTCCGGGTTTAAAGCTACCAGTTTAGAATTTATTTTATCGTATCGTTTTAAGGTGTATTCTGATGAATTTATTGATACAACCACATCATCGCCGTGCTGAGGTTCATAATCTGATCGTAAAATTAAAATATCGTTTTCCAGATAATCCGGATACATCGACAAACCTTTTACTCGGTTTACAAAAGTTGATTCTATTTTAGAAAGATACAGCTCGTCTAAACTTATCCGGTCGTTTAAAAAATCTTCTGCAGGTGAGGGAAATCCGGCATTCACACCTTCGCGTAACTGCACATAATATTTTTTGCCATTGGTATTAATGGGTAAATATTCTAATTCGCTGCCAAATTTTATAAACTTTATCATTGTACTTCTAAAATATCGTTCCATTTTGTGGTATAATTCGGGCTTAAATGTTTCTGACGCATTTTCCACGTTTTGTCTAATGCCTGCGACCCTAATTTTAATTTCTGTGCTCCGTATTTAGAATTCAGTCTGTCCATCGTATTCATTATTTCACGATGTTTAAAAGGTTCTTCTTCGAACAAATTAAACTGTTTTTCATTTTCCGGAGCAATTCCACCCACAATAACACCGGCTTTTTTGTAATGGAAACCTGCTTTAAAAATAATGTCCAAACCTTTTTTTGCGTATTTGGCAATTTCAATATCAGAATTGGTCGGGTAGGGAATACTCACATTGACCGATCTTGAATATTGTTCCTGCTGCTCGTTAAACCTGTTGGTGTAAACAAAAACGGTTACCAATTGGCATGTTGACTTCTGTTTACGCAGTTTGGCAGCACATGTTACGGAAAAAGTGGTAATGCGTTCTGCCAGATATTCCTTATCGGTATAAGTGGTATCAAAAGATCGGGTGGTGGCAATATGCTTTTTCGATTGTAATTCTTCCAGTTCTAAAACCGAAATCCCTTCTAATTCTTTCTTTAATCGAAGTCCCACTACCGAAAACTGCCTTCTTACATATTCATCGGGAAGCTCGGTGAACTGAATGGCTTTGTGAACACCTTTGTTTTTTAGTTTTTTAGACATGCGTCTGCCAATTCCCCAAACATCTTCTATATTCAGCCATTGCAGTGCTTTTAGTCGTTTTTCATCAGTGTCAATCAAATACACACCTCCTAACTGCGGAAATTTCTTTGCAATATGGTTTGCTACTTTCGCTAATGCCTTTGTAGAGGCAATGCCTATGCAGGTTGGTAAAAGTGTTTTTTGTAGAATTTCGCCACGAATTTTTTTTGCGTACACATCCAAAGGTTCATTTAAAAAATTATGGAAACGTAAAAAACATTCGTCAATAGAATAAACTTCTATTTCGGGTGTGTAATTTTGTAGGATCCGATACACTCTATTGCTCATATCGCCATATAAGGCATAATTCGATGAAAACACACGAATGCCCAATTCCTGAAACTTTTGTTGGTATTGAAAAGCGGGTGCCCCCATAGGAATGCCAAGTTTTTTTGCTTCGTTAGATCGCGAAATAACGCAGCCGTCGTTATTGCTTAAAACAACAACAGGCGTGTGGCGTAAGGTGGGGTTAAAGATCCGCTCGCAACTTACATAAAAATTATTACTATCAACTAAAGCATACATTTTACAAAATTATCAATTTATAAAACGCGGTAAAGTTAAAATATGTCGTTCTTTGGTTTTAAAGTTGAATAAAAAAAGAGGCTGCAGTAAAAACCAACAGCCTCTTTATTAACCAAAAAAAACACTTATGAAGTCACAAAATTATAAAGTGTATCAATTAAAAAACTTAATCTAGATTAAGAAATATTCTTACTTAAAAGCTGCTATTTTTTGTGTTGGCATAAAATTTGTATGATTATATTGAAAATGAGAAGGAACCGTAATCTTTAATAGAGATTTTCTTATTAAAAATATTAGGTGTTGACTTAAGAATGAGTGCGGTTATCGTATGGAAGCGGGTATTTTTACCCGCTTTTACTTTATAGGGTATTGTTAACGAAAAAAAGCGTACCTTTGTAACAAATTTATTAACAGGCTTTTGTATCTGCCTCTTCTGAAACGGTTTAATACATCTTTTTCTCTATCAGTTTTGCTTTTTCAGTTGCCACATTTTAATTATAAGATCATTTAGTTGGCAAATCTACCTCGATTTAATTAAATTCTTTAGTATTTTAATGAATTGTAAATAAATCAACATGAAATAATAATTGCTTTAAAACGATGAAAATGGCTGAAAAGTATATTTACGTTGTACTTTAAAGTGTCTTAATACTTGGGAGCTATTTTAGAGAGAACGGGTTATTAAGAGGTTTACAAACACCGGTATTCCGGTAAAAAGCATGAATTTTAAAGATTTAAATATTATACCGCCTATAATGAAGGCTGTAGATAAAGCAGGATACACCAAGGCTACCGATATACAGTATCAAACAATACCGCATATATTAAAGGGCAGCGATGTTATTGGCTGTGCACAGACAGGAACAGGTAAAACGGCGTCGTTTGCAATTCCGGTGCTACAATTGCTACATGAAAACCCAACAGATAAAAAGGGAATTCGTACCTTGATATTAACACCAACAAGGGAATTGGCTATACAGATTAGTGAAAATTTTGATACCTACGGAACTTTTTTAAAGTTAAGGCATTTGGCAATTTTTGGCGGTGTGCCCCAAGGTAAGCAGGTAGCTGCCTTAAATAAAGGGGTAGATATATTAATTGCTACGCCAGGAAGACTTTTAGACCTTATGTCGCAAGGTATTATAAAGCTTACCCAGATTGAAATATTGGTACTCGATGAAGCAGATCGTATGCTGGATATGGGTTTTGTGAACGATGTAAAGAAAATTCTTACAAAAGTGCCAGCAAAACGTCAAACGCTGTTTTTTTCGGCTACTATGCCACCGGAAATCCGAAAATTTGCTCAATCAATCTTGAACAAACCTAAAGAGATAAATGTTACTCCGGTATCATCAACCGCAGAAACAGTAAAGCAATCGGTTTATTTTGTTGAAAAAAGTGAAAAACTGAACTTGCTAATTCAGATTTTGGAAGATCAAACCATAAATCGTTCTCTGGTTTTTGCAAGAACAAAGCACGGTGCCGATAAATTAGCCAAAAAACTGATGAAATCGGGTATTCATGCAGCCGCAATTCATGGAAATAAATCGCAAAATGCTAGACAGAAAGCTTTAGAAGATTTTAAAAGTTCAAAAATACGCGTGCTGATTGCTACCGACATTGCCGCTAGAGGGATTGATATAGACGAACTTCCGCATGTGATTAATTACGAATTGCCTAATGTACCCGAAACCTATGTGCACAGAATTGGCAGAACCGGACGCGCAGGTTACGAAGGTGTTGCAATATCGTTTTGTGATACCGACGAGAAAAAAGATTTAAAAAACATTCAGAAACTAATAGGTTTTACAATTCCTGTAGTTTCGCAAAACATTTAATTAAAATAATTATGGCAGATTCTTTTTCAAAAAAAGAAAACAATAAGAAAAAAAATAAAAAGTTACAGGATAAGCAGTTGCGCAGAGAAGAGCGTAAAGACAACAACAACAAAGGAAAAACGCTAGACGATATGATTGTTTATGTTGATGTGAACGGACATTTTACCGAAGTTCCGCCACATCTTCAAAACAGAGAGGCCGATTTAGCAAAAGCTAAAAAAGCTCAAGAAGACGCAGCTATTGACCCTGATGCAGATTTTACCGGGATTGTAACCTATTTAAGCGATAAAGGTTACGGTTTTATTACCGAAGAAAAAACGGGCGAAAACATATTTTTCCATGTTGGACAAACTAATCAAACGGTTGAAAAACACAACAAGGTAACGTATAAAAAAGAAATGACTCCGAAAGGATACAGAGCCATTGATATAAGAAAATAACAATTAATTTAAATAAAAAAGATGCACGAAGGCACAGTAAAATTTTTCAATGAAACTAAAGGTTTTGGTTTTATTTCACAAACAAACGGTAACGAAGACGTTTTTGTACACAATTCAGGTTTGTTAGACAATGTACGTGAGAACGACACAGTAGTATTCGATATCGAACGCGGACAAAAAGGATTAATGGCAGTAAACGTTAAAAGAAAATAACAACTGTTTTATTAAAATTTAACGGGGTGTGTAAGCAAATACATACCCCCGTTTTTATTAATTTGGTGGTTGGGTAATTCGTTATTTAAAATCATGGTAAGCAATGACGGAATGGTAGCTACATTACTATTTCCTAATTTTTGAATAACCATAGGCATTATGTTATCAGGAACAGGTAAATTATGTAGTTTGTAAAAACGTTTAACGATAGCTTCATCCATTTTTTCGTTTGCCTGATGTATGATGATCTTTTTTAATTGATCTATAGAATATCCGCTGTCATCTAAACATTTTTTCATGGCATTTGGAACATTCAAAAGAGCAAATTCGTAAATCTTTCTGCCGTTCATTTTAATAAACCTAATATCAGGGCAGTTTTGATTGTTGTATGATTTTCCAAAGAATAAATAATCTTTCTCTTGCATGGTAAACGATGCCGAAAGATGCGATTTTACACCCGAATCGTCTGGACTAATTTCTAAAATAGCAGCACCTGCACCATCGGCATAGATCATACTGTCTCTATCGTGAATGTCAACAACGCGTGAAAGCGTTTCTGCACCAATAATCAAACAACGTTTTGCAATACCAGCTTTCATAAAAGCATTTGCCTGTATAACAGCTTCAATCCAACCGGGGCAACCAAATAAAACATCGTACGCAACGCAAAAGTTGTTCCTTATTTTTAGTAGATGTTTTACACGCGATGCCAAACTAGGAACCATATCAGATTGAACCGTTCCAAAACGAACATCGCCAAAATTATGTGCAAAGATGATATAATCTAATGTTTCCGGATCGATACCCGAATTTTCAATAGCCGCTTGTGCAGCAATAAAACCAAGATCTGAAGTTACCTGATTGTTTTGTGCATAACGTCTTTCTTCAATCCCGGTAATTTCTTTTAATTTATCGGCAATCGTTGAATTATCTTGCTGTAAAGCATGCCCGCTTTCATCTAAAAAACGATGTTTATCAAAAAATAAATTAGTAATAGTTTGCGAAGGAATATAATTTCCAACCCCGATCATTTTGCTATTCATTTATGCTGCTACCACTTTCTAAATCAAGCTATCTTATGTGAAGAAGAAGGAAAGTTGTATGTAAATATAACTTAAAAAATAATGCTTTTAGTATCTGTATTAAGTATTTAACGCTAAAATGATATATATAAATTAATAGTTGTGATAAAAAATAATTATAACTTTATAAACTAAACTTAAACTATGTATCCGTATCATAACAAAATAAAGCAGCGAATAAAAAATGGCGAATTAACAAGTTTTGAATTTGTCGAGAAATACAAAAATATTAGCCCGTGTTTGGTTTTATATTTTAGCACCGAACCTTTTGTAAAACCTGTTAGAGAACACCGTTTTGAGGAGTATCGTTTGTTATTGAATATCAATGAAAAGTCAGAGTAATATGTTCTTTCTTAACAATTCATTCACATGATTAGTGATTTACTTAACGGTTCAATAAACTTCAGCTAACCTTTAAATTTTGTCCGATAAGTAGTTTTGTGCAAATAATTTTTTGAAGCCAAAACTATAAAAATGAAAAATTTTTACATTTTAGCCGCATCTTTAGTAAGTGCCTTGACATTTGCTCAAAATGGGGTAATTGCCGGAAAAGTTACAGATGGAGACAACAAGTTTTCTTTACCCGGAGCTACAATTAAAATCGAAAATTCTAATCGTTACACCGTATCAGACCAAAACGGTGGTTACGAATTTTTAAGTCTTCCAGAAGGTACGTACACCGTATATGTAGAATATATTGGTTACGTAACGGCAACACAAGAAGTAGTGGTTACCAAAAGCGTAACAACAACCGCAAACTTTCAGCTTTTTACAGGTTCCGAGGAATTGGAGGAAATTGTAATTATGGGGGATTTTCTTCGCGGACAGGCAAAAGCGTTAAACCAGCAACGCAACAATGCCAATATCACCAATATTATATCAAGTGATCAAGTAGGGCGTTTCCCAGATGCCAATGTAGGTGATGCGTTAAAACGTGTACCGGGAATCACGATGCAGAACGATCAAGGTGAAGCGCGTAATATCATTGTTCGTGGATTATCACCAGAGTTAAACTCGGTAACGTTGAATGGCGATCGTATTCCGTCTGCTGAAGGAGATAACCGAAATGTTCAAATGGATTTGATTCCTTCAGATATGATCTCATCTATCGAAGTAAATAAAACCTTAACTCCGGATATGGATGCCGATGCCATTGGTGGTTCGGTAAACCTTATTACCCGTGCCGTACCAAACCGTGAGCGTATTTCTGCCACATTATCGGGTGGTTATGCGCCAATTCGTGATAAAGGTTTGTACAACGCAGCGTTTATTTACGGTAACCGTTTTGCCGATAATAAATTGGGAATTATAGCATCGGGAACGTGGCAGTCGCAAAATTTTGGTTCTGATAACGTAGAAGCTGTTTGGGATAAAGACGATAACGGTAATTCGTATTTAACTGAAATGGACATTCGTAAGTACGATGTGCAGCGTGTTCGTAGAAGTGCATCGTTAAGTGCCGATTATGTTTTTAACGAAAATAACCGCATTGATTTCACTGCAATGTACAACTGGCGCGATGATCGTGAAAACCGTTACAGAGCGCGTTACCGTGATTTGGAATTACAAGATGATGGTACATATATTGGAGAAATTCGCAGAGAAACAAAAGGTGGAATTGATAACGATCGTAACAAAAATACGCGTTTAGAAGATCAGCGTGTAATGAATGTTTCGTTGCGTGGAGAACATTTGTTGTCGCCAAAATTAGATATGGATTGGGCAGTTTCTTACTCTAAAGCAAGTGAAGATCGTCCAAATGAAAGATATATCGATTTCCGTCAGAAAGATGTGGTAATGGGACAAAATATCGGCGATGGAAATCATCCGTTGGTATATGCTGTTGGGGGCGAAGATCCAAATAATTTCGAATTAAGATCCATCACAGAAAACCACGATTATACGCAGGAAGAAGAAATCGGAGCGAAATTAAACTTCCGTGTTCCAATGTCAATCATTCAAGATCAAAAAGGACGTTTACGTTTTGGGGCCCGTTTACGTTTGAAAGATAAAAAACGTGATAATATCTTCTACGAATACGAACCATTAAGCCCTTGGGGAAGTTTAGCTGAAACACCAAATGTAAACTGGAGTGGTAGTGGATTTAATCCGGGATCACAGTATGCGCCAGGATATTTCCCTGACCGTGCGTTATTAGGATCGTTAGATTTAACAAATCCAAATTTATTTGAATCATCTTTACAGCCTTCGGAATTCCTTTCATCAAACTACACGGCAAAAGAGCGCATCACCGCAGGATATTTACGTTGGGATCAGGATTTTAACGAGAAAACATCGTTAATTGCAGGTGTTCGTTTAGAGCATACTGCTATTGAATATACCGGAAATTATATTATGGACGAGGAAGATTTGGTAGGCGAGATCAAAAATGAAAACGATTACTTAAACGTACTTCCAAGTGTTACGTTGAAGCATAAGGTAAACGATAATTTTATTTTACGTGCGGCAGTAACCACAAGTATTGCACGTCCTAATTACTACAATTTGGCACCTTACGTAAATGTAATTCCTGCCGATACAGAAATTGCTGCGGGTAACCCGAATTTAAAGGCAACTTATGCTACAAACTTCGACGTAATGGCAGAAAATTACTTTGAAAACATTGGTATTGTGTCTGCGGGTGCGTTCTACAAAAATTTAGATAACTTCATCTATACGTATAACAACACCATTTTTACACAAAGCGATTTTGCTGCACAGTTCCCTAATGTATCAAACCCGATTCCTGCAGGCGAAAACTGGGATTTTACACAAGCACGTAACGGAGATAAGGTTAGTGTTTACGGTTTCGAAGTTGCTTTTCAACGTCAGTTAGATTTCTTACCAGGGAAATTCTTTAAAAACTTTGGTTTGTATACTAACTACACCTTCACAAAATCTGAAGCAAAAGGAATTACAAACGAAGACGGTACCGCACGTACAGGTTTAGGTTTACCACGCACCGCACCGCACATGGTTAACGGATCGTTGGCTTGGGAAAATAACAAATTCTCTGCACGTATATCGGCTAACTTTACATCGGCTTATTTAGATGAAATTGGTGGAAACGAGTTTGAAGATAGTTATTACGACAAACAATTCTTTTTAGATTTTAATGCTTCGTACAAGTTTACTCCAAACTGGCGAGTGTTCCTTGAGGCAAACAACCTAACCAACCAGCCGTTGCGTTATTATCAAGGACAAAGCAACCGCATGAAACAAATGGAATATTATCAATCTCGATTTACATTGGGAGTTAAATATGATTTTTAATGAAGAATAGACATCGATTCTACATATTATTTTTATTAGTCATTAGTTTTTATTCGTATGGTCAGGAGCGTCCTGATCATACGCTTAATAAAACGGTTCATCAACATGCAGATATTCAGGCTGAAAAAAACGGAATTTCGTTTTTGGCTATCGGTGATTTTGGTCGTCACGGCGCTTTCACACAGAAAGAAGTTGCTCGGGATATGGGAACAATTGCCGAAATTTTAGATATGAATTTTACTATTTCTGTTGGTGATAATTTTTATCCGACGGGAGTTCAAAGTACACAGGATTATCAGTGGTTTTCATCATTTGAAAATATCTATACGCACCATTTACTTCACGAACCTTGGTTTGTTGCCTTAGGAAATCATGATTATGAAGGAAGTGTTCAGGCACAGATTGATTACAGTAAGATTTCAAGAAGATGGGAAATGCCCGATCGTTATTTTGAACGATTAATAGAAATCGATAAAGACAAATACCTGCAGCTTTTGGTTATTGATACCAATCCGTTTGTTACAAAATACAAAGCAAATCCTGAAAAATATTTGGGAATAAACGATCAGGATACCAACGAACAATTAAAATGGATCGAAACCAAATTAGCTAATAATGATCCTAAAATTGTATGGAAAATAGTAGTAGGGCATCATCCGCTTTACACAGGCGGAAAACGCAAAAACGATCAGGAAACCAAAGATACCGAGCTTATTTTTGAACCAATTTTAGAAAAGTATAAGGTTGACGCTTACATTTGCGGGCACGAGCACGATTTGCAGATCATTAAAAAAAGCAACAAAAAAGTAATGCAGTTTTTATCGGGTGCAGGCAGTGAATTACGCGAAACCGGAAAAATAGAAGGATCACTTTTTGCCGAAGCCGTTCCTGGTTTTATGGCATTTACTTTAACTAACAACATTTTGAAAGCTTACGTAATTCAATCAAACGAAAAAGATTTCAAAGTAATTTATCAAACCGAAATTAAAAAATGAAAAAAGTACTATATCTTTTAGCGGTTACCGCTTTAGTAACCTCTTGTAATTCTTCAAAACTGGCACCAGTTGCCAAAAATGCAATAAAGCCAACCGTTGTTACACAGGCTACTCCGCATGATACGGATGATCCTGCTATTTGGATCAACAAAGCAAACCCATCACAATCATTAATTATCGGAACCGATAAAGAAAAAGAAACCGGTGGTTTGTATGCGTTCGATTTACAAGGAAAAATTGTAAATAAAGTGTATCCAATGGATCGTCCGAATAACGTGGATATCGCATACGGATTGCTTTTGAATGGAAAAAAAGTTGACATCGCAGTAGTTACGGAACGTAAAAAAGATCAGATCCGTATATTTTCATTACCCGATTTAAAACCTATTGATAATGGCGGAATTGCCGTTTTTGCCGATTCTGAACAAAAAGATCCAATGGGAATTTCGTTATATAGGAATCCTTCAAACGGAAAAATTTATGCAATTGTCGGCAGAAAAGAAGGTGTTTCTGGCGAGTATTTGTACCAGTATGAATTAACCGATAACAAAGGAACGGTTACGGCTAATTTGGTGCGTAAATTCGGAAATTATTCGGGCAAAAAAGAAATTGAAGCCATTATGGTTGATAATGAGTTGGGATATATTTATTATGCCGATGAAACCCAAGGGATAAGAAAGTATTATGCCGATCCTGCAAAAGGAAATGAAGAATTAGCGTTTTTCGGTCAGAAAGATTTTAAGCGCGATCATGAAGGTATTGCTCTATATAAAACCAACAGTAAAGAAGGTTATATTTTAATATCAGACCAGCAGGCAAATAACTTTGTTGTTTATAAACGAGAAGGCGAAAATGGCAATGCAAACGATCATAAAATGATTGCTAAAATTCCGTTTTCTACCATTGAATGCGATGGGGCAGATGCTGTTAATTTTAATTTCGGCGGATCGTTTACCAACGGAATCTTTGTAGCAATGAGCAACGGCATGGTTTTTCACTATTACGACTGGAACATTATTCAAAAAGAAATAGACAAACAAGCTAAATAGTTTTTGGTTTTGTTTAAATTTAAAAAGGCTGTCTTAAATTAGACAGCCTTTTGTAGTTTAATATTAAAAAAAGCAACCCTTTGGTTGCTTTGTTTTTTATGTGTTCCCGGCGGGATTCGAACCCACATCATCAGAACCGGAATCTGACATTCTATCCTTTGAACTACGAGAACCTATTATTTACGGTGTTAACAGCTTTTTTACAATAGTAGATATTGTTTTGCCGTCTGCAGTACCTGCTAATTTGGTATTTGCCAAGCCCATTACCTGACCCATAGCCTGCATTCCTGCAAAGTTACCTTCGGTAATAATTTCTTTAATAGCAGCTTCAACTTCGGCTTCTGATAATTGCGCTGGTAAAAACTGCTCTATAACTGCTGCTTGTGCCAATTCCGGATCGGCTAAATCGTTTCTTCCTTGTTCTACAAAAATAGCGGCAGCATCTTTACGTTGTTTTACTAATTTCTGTAATAATTTAATTTCATCGGCTTCTGTTAATTCTGCCGAACTTCCAGATGTCTGTGCTAATAAAAGCTCCGATTTTATTGCTCTTAAAGATTCTAAAGCTACTTGATCTTTTGCTTTCATAGCTTCTTTTAAGGCTGCTGTTATATTTGTTTGTAAACTCATTTTGCTAAAATTTAAGAGTGACAAATATAATTAAAAAACCCCAAAAAGAAATGCTCTTTTTGGGGTTAAGGTAAATATAAATCTAATTTTAATTAGTCTACATTGTCGTGTAAAAACGAGTTGTTAGAACGCAGTTGTAAATCGTTGTTACGGTCTGCCGAAACAGATGTACGTGATACATTACTGTTGTTGTTCTGTGTTAAATCAACTCCCATTCGTTTGTAAGCCGGCTCTTTTTCCAAATCATTGATCTGGTTGCTGGCAGTGTTAAACTTATGGTTAAACTCTTTCATTTTTCGCTTGCGCTCTTCAGCTCTTTCTCGTAAAATATCGTTGATAGAAGTTTCCATTGGCGAATTTTCGTCAACAATCATACGTTGTGTTGGCTGTGCAAAAACAGGTTCTTCTGTTCTTACCGTAAAAGCAAACGATTCATCTTCTTTAACAGGTTCTTCAACCGTTTGTTTTGAATTCATCAACTGCTCTTCCACTTCCATATAATCGCTTAAATCGTATCGAACAATTTCTTCTTTATTTTCGATAGGTTGATTCTGCTGTACTTGGTTTTCTTGAACAGTGTTTTGCTGAATTTCAAATGAAAACTCGTTTTGTACCGTTTCAAATTCGCTTTCTTGCTGGTGTAAATCAAACGTAAACTGTTCTGCCATAACTGTTTGTGTTTCGGCAATAACTTGTTTTGGCTTTACAATTACAAACGTAGGCTCGTTTACCACAATATTGCGAATATCAACTGTTTTAACGCTACTTTGAGTTACTTCTACATTTTGTGGCGTGTTTTCTGTTACAGAATTGATATTTTGAACAGGCTGAGCTGTATTTTCAACGATATTAGTAGGTTGAGTTTGAACTATTGTTTTTTTTTCAACCTGATTATTTAGATCGTTTCCCAAATTATCGTCTAAATTATATACGATTTTCGGAGCCGATTGAAATGCCGAATTGTTTTGCAACGGTTGTTCTGGTGTTGGCGCACTTGTAAAAGCAGGTGCGTTGTTTCCTGATAAATCTGCTGTTGCTTTTTGTTCTTCGCCTAAATGATGAATAATTTTGCTTTTGTTTTCATCGTTGGCGTTTACAATCATTTTTTGTTGCTCTACATTAAAACCAGTAGCAATAATGGTAACCGAAATAGCATCACCCAAATTAGCATCTTCACCAACCCCCATAATGATGTTGGCATTATGACCTGCTTCCATTTGAATGTGATCATTGATTTCACCAATTTCGTCAATCGTGATTTCGTTTTCACCCGAAACAATCAATAACAATACGTTTTTAGCTCCGGTAATTTTATTGTCGTTCAATAAAGGTGAATCTAAAGCGCTTACAATTGCTTCTTTTGCACGGTTTTCACCACTTGCTTCTGCCGATCCCATAATTGCCGTTCCCGAATTAGATAATACGGTTTTGGCATCTTTTAAATCGATATTCTGCGTGTAGTGGTGCGTAATTACTTCGGCAATTCCGCGTGATGCAGTTGCTAAAACTTCGTCTGCTTTAGAGAAACCTGCTTTGAAACCAAGGTTTCCGTAAACTTCGCGTAGTTTGTTGTTGTTGATTACGATTAACGAATCTACATTTTTACGAAGGTTTTCTACTCCGCGTAATGCTTGTTCCTGACGCACTTTTCCTTCAAACTGAAAAGGAATGGTAACGATACCAACAGTTAAAATATCACGGTCTTTAGCTAATTGCGCAATAACTGGAGCAGCACCTGTACCGGTACCACCACCCATACCGGCAGTTATAAAAACCATTTTTGTGTTGGCATCTAAAAACTGTTCAATTTCTTCGATGCTTTCCAATGCAGACTGCTGACCAACTTCTGGGTTTGCACCTGCACCCAAACCTTCTGTTAGAGTTAAACCTAACTGAATTTTAATAGGCACCGGGCTGTTGCTTAATGCTTGCGCATCGGTATTACATACCACAAAATCAACGCCTTTAATACCTTGATTGTACATGTGGTTAATGGCATTGCTACCACCACCACCAACTCCAATTACTTTAATTACATTCGATTTGTTTTTTGGCAAATCTGGAGAGAATGCTAAATTTTCAAAAACTTGATCCATATAGTTGAGGTGTTTTTCTTTTTATTCTGCTTTATCAATAAAATCTTTAAACTTCTTTATAAATTTTCCAAGAAAACGGT